>NZ_JAVFHT010000019.1:0-65045 GCF_031470375.1 Paenibacillus glufosinatiresistens | reverse complement strand
TATTAGCTACCGTTTCCGGTAGTTATCCCGGTCCGAAGGGCAGGTTGCCTACGTGTTACTCACCCGTCCGCCGCTAATTCATCCAAAGAGCAAGCTCTCTGAATGAATCCGCTCGACTTGCATGTATTAGGCACGCCGCCAGCGTTCGTCCTGAGCCAGGATCAAACTCTCCATAAAAGGCTCGACCTTCGTCGAGCTGAACGTCCGAAAAACATCGATCTCGGCTGAGCCGATCCTTTCGGACGAACAAGTTCGTTTGACTTGCTCATAAGATGAATCTGACGAGATGTTACTCTCGATATTTCACTCACTCGATGTTCAGTTTTCAAAGAACCATCTTGTCTGCTTTGACTCATCAATGCGTCGCAGCGACCTTTATAATATATCATACCGCTTGTCATCTTGGCAAGTCTTTTTTTGAAAAATTTGATTTCAAATTTCCGATTTGCCTTGCGTCTCCATCCATACAAAAAGGAGCGCGAGATATAATTTATCACAGCGCCCCTTTGAAAGTCAACCCTATTTAAATAACTCATTTAGGTTAGTGCTTGAATTGCGATGATTTCCCGCCCCATGCATACTTGGACAGTTCCTTTTGAGGCGCAAATCGGGCGTACATCCGGAACACCGTCTTGTACCGGTTGGCTATCGCATGTCTAATATTCTGATCGAGCCGCTGATCGCTAAGATCCAACAGCATTTCATCCAGCTCTTTGCGGAGCACATAATCGAGTTCCTTGCATTCTTTCTCATTGAACAACATCCCCAGCATAGGTTTGACCTCCTTCATGTATAGAACGATTCAAGGCGAAGAGCTTCTGCCGTATGGGTCATGTATCGCTTACACTAGATTAACCGAAGTCGTTAATTTATAACCAAAATTATAAATTTTCCCTTTTGAAAACCGGTTCTCTATTACCTTATTACCCCAAAGGATTCTCTAGACGCCGCTCTTCCCTCAAATTGTCCGGATTTCTAGGAGAGGAGCGCAAAGGTCAGCGTGCTTTCGATAACTGCCGCAATCAGCAGAAGCAGAATAATCCATACCGAGGCTGTCAGTGTCTGCCGCATGAATACGGACCAACCTGCCGCTTCCCGGTTCTGCCGTCTTCCCAGGCTGTCAAACACTCTCCGTCCGAAATGGATTCCATAAGCGCAAGCAATCAGCAGCGCCGGGATTTCGATAACCCCGTGAGGAAGCAGTCCTTTTACAATCAGATCAAACAGATCCGCCCCCTGCAGGCTCGCGCGATGAACAAGATAGCCGATCACTCCGCCGTTAATGACCAGAAACAGAGCCGGAAGGATGCCAAACAACGCACCCAGGTAAAGAATGACCACGCTCTTCATGCTGTTGTTCAAGAAGATGAAAATAAAGAAGGACATTTGAGGCGAGGAAGATTCCCGCAAATTTTGGGCAGTCCTCCCCAGCCCCTCCATCTGGCTGTTCAGCAGCGACTCAAGCCCGCCCGTGCCGAACCATCCGGCTGCAATGCCGCCTGCAAAGAAGATGAGCGCTGTCCAAAGCGCCCCTTTTATTTGTCTCAAATCCCGAAGGAAGGTCAATGGCGATAACATCGTTCACCTCTCATGTTCGTATCGGTCCAAGTCATAACCCTCTCGTACGGGCATACATTTAGAACAAACAAGCCCGTTACTAGGAGAGGAGCCTGAACGAATGAATTCCTTTTATGTATTCAGCGGCCGAAAAATAAAGCGTTTCTTCTACGCCTTCGCCGCCGCGCTGCTGGCTGCCGGTATTGTGTATGTCGAGAGAGGCAATATCACGGTCTTCTCGGATTCCACCACTCCCTCCGCTATCTACAGTGTGCCCACAGAGAAGAAGCTTATTGCCCTCACCTTTGACATCAGTTGGGGAGAGAAGCGTCCGGGGCCGATTCTGCAGGTGCTAGAGGACAAAAAGGTCGATAAAGCCACCTTCTTCCTCTCTTCTCCCTGGAGCAAGACGCATCCCGACATTGTCGCTTCAATCAAGAACGCCGGCTATGAAATCGGCAGCCACGGGCATAAGCATGTCAATTACAGCACACTGAGCAATGAAGACATCCGCACGCAGATTCTAACCGCCCAGACCGTTCTTACGGATATGACCGGAAAGACGCCAAATCTGATCCGGATGCCCAACGGGGATTTCGACAAGCGGGTGCTTCAGGTGGCGACCGATCTCGGATATAAGGTCATTCAGTGGGATACGGATTCTCTCGACTGGAAAAACATCGGAGTGCAGAACATCGTTAATCGGGTAACGACCAAAGCTCATCCCGGCGATATTGTGCTGCTGCATGCCAGCGATTCCTGTAAACAAACCCATGAAGCCCTGCCGCTTATTATCGACGAGCTGCGCAGACAGGGCTATGAGTTCGTCACGGTATCTGAGCTGATCAATCAAGGAACTACCGAAGGCAAAGAGGTCCGCGACTCCGCTTGGCTGAACGACCGTCTGGAAGACGCAGCAGGCCTGTAGGGCCCATCCTAAAGAACCGATGCCTGGCCGTCAATGCCGGGGAGAAATCAGCTCGGAGATATCCGGTGTCGGCGAATTAAGCTTGGGATAATGGAGATCGAAGCCTTCCAGCGTCTTCACTACGATGGATAAGGCGAGATAATTGCGGTACCAGCGCCGGTTCGCCGGAATCCAGTACCAAGGCGCCGTGTCCGTCGACGTTTCTCTGAAGACGTCCTCGTAAGCGTCCTGGTAATCATCCCAGAACTTGCGTTCCTCCAGATCGCTGACGTCAAATTTCCAATGTTTGGTCGGGTCCTGAAGGCGCTCCTGAATCTTCTCCAGCTGCTTCTCCTTGGATATGTGAAGGAACAGCTTCAGGATTACGGTATTCTGATCGGTCAGCATCTCTTCAAAATGACGGATATGCTTGAACCGGCGCTTCAGCTCTTCCTTATCCAGACCGCCGTGCACGCGCGGCACCAGCACATCTTCGTAATGGGAGCGGTTAAACGCGGAAATGTACCCTTTTGCCGGAGTCTTCATATGCACCCGCCATAGAAAATCATGAGCCGCCTCTTCCAGGGACGGCTTTTTGAAGCTGGTTACGGTAAATCCTTGAGGATTCACCCCCGAGAAAATGTGCTTCACGGTACCGTCCTTGCCGCTGGAATCCATGCCTTGAAGAACGACCAGCAGAGACTTCTCCTTCTGGGCGAACAAGATGTCCTGCAGCTCGGCCAGCCGCTCCTTCAAGGCTTCCATCTTCGCCTCGGCTTCTTCCTTATCGCGGAAAGGGCCGGTATCCTCCGGGTCCAGCTTGGACAAAATGCGGTCATTCGTATTGTTGATGAGATAGCGGTCTATATTCATCTTCCGTTTCGCCTCCTGCCTCTTTCTTTAATTTTTAACCGATGCTTGGCTGATCTAACCAGCCATCAGCGGCTGGCAACGAGTCAGCTACAGGAGAATTGCGGCAGCCCTGCCGGGAAAAATGCTGCGGGAATTCCTCATAAATGTCTTCCTCTCCGGTGCATACTAACTCCATTCAATCCGATAAGGGAGGCAGCGCGATGAAGCCGGGCACGACACGGAGAGCAGGAATGGGCGTCCTTCTTCTTCTGACGCTGACCGCCTGCGGCAGCGAGCAAAGCGGCTCCTCGTCCCAGCAGGTCAGCTACAAGGAAATGAAGACTATGGTCGTTGACATTCTCAAGAGCGAAGAAGGCAAAAAAGCAGTGGAGGAGGCCATGTCTTCTTCCAAAGCCGGGGGAAGCAGTTCGGGCGGCGGTCTTAGCATGCAGAGTCTGCCGCTTCAGAGCAACGAGCAAATCCGGCTGGCCGTGAAGGATACGATTACGGCTCCTGAGTACAAAAAGGAAATCGAGAAGGTAATGACCGACCCGAAATTTGCCGGCGATTTTGCCAAGGCTATCAGTTCCCAGAGCAAGCAGCTTCATCTGCAGCTGATCAAGGACCCCACCTATCAAAAATCGGTGGAAGCCATCATGAAATCGCCGGAAGTGATGAAGATGTTCCTGGATCTGACGAAGACGTCGGATTACCGGAAGCAGACGATGACGATCATGCAGGAGACGATGCAGAATCCCCTGTTCCGCATGGAGGTGATGGATCTGCTGAAGACGGTCGTCAAGGAAGAACTGCAGCCCAAAGAGGAGAAGCAGGGCGGCAGTTCGGGCGGCGGCTCCGGCGGCGGACAGAAATCGGAAAGCGGCGGCGAACAGGGCTCGGGACAGTAAAAAAATCCGGAGTCATCCCTAACGGGATGCTTCCGGATTTTTGCGCAGATTTCTTAGATTGTCATTGGCATTTCACTGCAATGCGATCCGCCATTTCTTCGAACAGCCGGGCTGTGTCAGTGCCTGCCTTGTAGACAGACGGAGAGAAGTCCGGTTCCGCGATATGATTGTCCGGCGCTCCGAGCGGAATCTGCGCCAGCAGATCGGTGTGAAGCGTCTCTGCCAGCTTGGCTCCGCCGCCGCGTCCGAAGACATACTCCCTCTTGCCGCAGCCGGGGCACACATAATAAGACATATTCTCGACGACTCCCAGGATTTCATGATCGGTCTGCTGGGCCATAGCCCCGGCTCTGGCCGCTACAAAGGCTGCCGTGGCATGAGGCGTCGTGACGATGATTTCTTTGCTGTGCGGAAGCATCTGGTGCACATCGAGAGCTACATCCCCCGTACCCGGCGGCAAGTCAAGCAGCAGGTAATCCAAATCGCCCCAGGCTACGTCGGTGAAGAATTGGCGCAGCATTTTGCCGAGCATCGGTCCCCGCCAGATTACCGGGTTGTTCTCGCGGATGAAGAAGCCCATCGACATGACCTTGACGCCAAAGCGCTCCACCGGGTGAATGACCCCCTCCTCAACCTCCGGCCCTTCTTCAATCCCCATCATATCAGGAATGCTGAATCCGTAAATGTCGGCATCAATGAGCCCTACCCGGTAGCCTCTGCGGGCAAGCGCCGCCGCCAGGTTAACGGTCACGGTCGATTTGCCGACGCCGCCCTTGCCGCTCGCTACCGCAATGAAGTTAATGCCCGATTGCTCACTCAGCATCTGGTGGTCGTCCAGGCCGGCGGCATGTCCTTTCAAACGGTCTTCCTGCGGGTAGCCTGCGCCCTCTCCCGTCTTCTGGGCGATCTGACCGCGCTCATGCTCGGTGGCATCGCGCAGCCGGATGTGGACGCTCTCGACGCCCGCTTCCTGGAGACAGTCCCTGACCGCCTGCTCCAGTTCCATCCGTCTGCCTTCATCGGAATCGAGACAGACCAGCGACAGTGAAATGCGGTCTTCCTTGACCATAATATCCCGTATGAGCTGCAGCTCGACCAGGCTGTGTCCGGTTGAGGAATCTTGAATCGGCAGCAGTATTTCCTGTATCTGTTCCCTGGAGAGCATGACAAGCACCTTCGCTTTCTATCGGTTGGATTTCAGTCTATTATATCATTACTCTTTTGGCGAAGAGTAGTCCCCCGCTTTCTCCCCCGCCTCATACCGAAGAATTCCCCGATAGATGGCAGTCGCCACTTTTCGCTGATACAAATCGTCCCCCAGCAGAACTGATTCCTGGGGATGAGACAGAAATCCCACCTCCACCAGAGCCGATGGCATCCGGAGCGCCCGCAGCAGATAGACCGTCTGGACGGTCTTGGCTACCCGGTCGGTATTCTCCAGCGTTCCGCGGATCTCCGACTGGATCAGGCGGGCCAGCTCGGCATTGTCCGGATGATTCGGATAATAAAAGGTCTGGGCGCCGCTCCACCGGGCCGACGGTATGCTGTTCATATGAATGCTGATGAACAGATCCGCCTTCTTCTCCTCAATCGTCCGCACTCTCTGCTTGAGATCTTCCGTCTTCCGCTTGGCATATCCGCGCGTACCTTCTCCTGCCAGGTCATTATCTCCCTCCCGGGTCATGACAACGATGGCGCCAGCCTGCTGGAGATAATCGCGCAGGTACAAAGAAACCGCAAGATTGACTTCTTTCTCGATCAGCCCTTGCCGGCTGACGGCTCCTCCGTCGGGACCGCCGTGACCGGCATCAATGGCAATGACCCGGCCCGACAGCGGCAGGCTCCAGTAATCCCATGTCCGGGCGGTGGGCATGTCATAAGCTACAATACCGATAAGCAGAGCCAGCAGCGCTGCGCCGGCGCAGCCTCTTTTGATGCGACTCCAAGAAATCCAGACCGAGACCTTACGCCGATGGCGGCCGGACATAACAAAGACCCCCTCGTCCCCATAGATTCTACTCATCTATATGGGACAAGAGGGCCATTTATGCCGGATCGTCAGGAACCGCTTGGGGCAGCCGACTCTTGCATGCCTTCAATCAGCACCTCGGCCACTTCCGGCCGGGTGAACTCGGGCGGCGGACATACCCCGTCCCGGAGCAGCGCGCGCACCTTGGTGCCGGACAGCGTCATATGCGATTCTTTGGGGTGCGGGCAGGTCTTGCTGGAAGCCATGTTGCCGCACTTGGTGCAGAAGAAGCTGTGTTCGAAGAACAGCGGCGTAATGCCGAGTTCCTCCGCAGTAAAGTTCGAGAAGATCTCCTGCGCTTCATAAGTGCCGTAATAATCGCCGACGCCCGCATGGTCGCGGCCGACGATGAAGTGGGTGCAGCCGTAATTCTTGCGCACCATCGCATGGAAGATAGCCTCCCGGGGTCCCGCATAGCGCATAGCCGCCGGGAATACGCCCAGGAACGTGCGATTCTCCGGGTAGTAATTCTTCAACAGCACCAGATAGCTCTTCATCCGTACATTGGCCGGCACATCATCCGATTTGGTCTCCCCGACAAGAGGATTAAGGAAGAGCGCGTCTACAATCTCCATAGCCGATTTCTGAATATATTCATGCGCCCGGTGGACCGGATTGCGGGTCTGGAAACCAACGACGGTTCTCCAACCCTTCTCCGCAAAAAGACGCCGCGTCTCGGCCGGGTCAAAATAGAACTCTCCGAATTTCTCGGGCTGCGGCCGATTCAGGACGGTTACTGTTCCTCCCACATAGGTAGAAGGTCGAGCCAGGAGCTTGGCTACGCCCGGATGCTCCGGATCAGTCGTCTTGAAGACATGCTGGGCCTCTACGCTTTGGTCAACGGTATAGACGCTCTCCACGTCAATCAGTCCATAGACGACGTTATCCTCTTGTCCTACCAGCGCCGCGCGCGTTCCCGCTGCCAGCTCGGAAGCCCGGGATTCGTCTACCGCCAAGGTCACCGGAATGCTCCAGACTGTTCCATTGGCCAGTCGCATGGTCTTAACGACGGACTCGTAGTCTTCTTTGTTCAAAAAGCCGGTCAGCGGCGAGAAAGCTCCCACTGCAATCAGATCCAGATCAGACACTGTCCAAGTGCTAATCTCAATGCGCGGGAGTCCCGCCGCCTCTTCCAGCAGCTTCAGACGCTCTTCTCCCTCTGCCAGCCGGTTAATCAGCGTTCCCCCGTGAGGAAGTATCGACGTCATCGTTCATCTCTCTCCTTTTGTAAGGTTGACCGTTGCTTTGTTGCTTCGTCGTTTATTTGTGCAATCCGCACTCTGTCTTGTCCGATCCCGACCAGCGTCCGGCACGGGGGTCTTCGCCGGGCATGACGGCCCGGGTACAGTATTCACAGCCAATGCTCGGATAATTGCGGTCATGCAGCGGGTTATAGATCACGTTATTGGTCCGGATGTAATTCCAGACATCCTCTGTGGTCCAGTCGGCAATCGGGTTGAACTTGACGAGCCCAAATTTATAATCATATTCAATCTTCTTGGCATTGGCCCGGGTCGGAGCCTGGTCCCGGCGGATGCCGGTAATCCAAGCGTCGTACTGGGACAAAATGCGTGTCAGCGGCTCCACCTTACGGATATTGCAGCACTGATTGGCATCCACGCTCCATAGCGCCTCTCCATATTGCTGAGCTTGTTCTTCCGGTGTAAGCTGCGGAGCTACCCGCACAAATTCTAACCCGTATTTCGCTGCCATTTGATCGCGGGTCTCATAAGTCTCTTGGAAATGAAAGTCCGTATCCAGATAAAAAATATCCGTCACCGGGCTCACCTTCTGCATCATATCCACCAGCACCACATCTTCTGCACCGAAGCTGCAAGCGAATGTTATATTTGGAAAAGCATCGACTGCCCACCGAATAATCTCTTCCGGCGTTGCATGCTCCAATTCTTCCGCCTGAACACGAATCAGTTCTTCTTTCTCCAGCAAGTTCATCTTCTCGGTTCCCCCATCCTAGAAATAAGGCCCATAAAACCAACTAAACTTATATGCAATAGTATAAATGATTTACATCCGTTGTCAATGAACGGAGCAAGAACTTTAGCTCCGGAAGACGCAAAAAACCCTTTCTGCGAGAGAAAGGGTTCGGTAATTGCAACGAATATTAACGCTTCGAGAACTGAGGAGCGCGACGAGCGGCCTTGAGGCCGTATTTCTTACGTTCCTTCATACGCGGATCGCGTGTCAGGAAGCCGGCTTTCTTCAGAGCGGAACGGTATTCCGGGTCTGCTTTCAGCAGAGCGCGGGAGATACCATGACGGATCGCACCGGCTTGACCGGAGATGCCGCCGCCATGAGCCAGTACGATTACATCGTAGCTGCCCAGGGTTTCAGTCAGAGTCAGAGGCTGCTTAACAATCAGCTTCAGTGTCTCCAGACCAAAATAATCGTTGATGTCGCGTTTGTTGATGACAATGCGTCCTTCACCCGGTACGAGGCGAACACGTGCTACCGAATGTTTACGACGACCTGTCCCATAGTATTGTACTTGTGCCATGAAACTGTCCTCCTTGAATTTTATCCGCGAAGTTCGTAAACTTCAGGTTTTTGTGCTGCGTGTGGATGCTCGGTGCCGGCATATACTTTCAGTCTCAGCTTCATTGCGTTGCCTTGGCGAGTCTTCGGAATCATGCCATGTACAGCGGATTCGATAACGCGCTCCGGCTTGCTGTTCAACATATCCTGTGCGGTCGTAACTTTCAGACCGCCCGGATGCATCGAGTGACGATAGTATTTCTTGTTCTGCAGTTTCTTGCCAGTCAGGTGAATCTTCTCGGCGTTGATTACGATAACGAAATCGCCAGTATCCACATGCGGGGTGAATTGTGGTTTATGCTTGCCGCGGATCAGGGCAGCGGCTTCGCTCGCCAAGCGACCGAGAGTTTTGCCTTCGGCATCAATGATATGCCAAGTGCGCTCAACTTCGTTCGGCTTCGCCATGTAAGTGGTACGCATCAATAGTTCCTCCTTGTTCTCGTACGAAAATCTCGTATATCTGAGTTCATTATTCGTTATTGTTGTAGGTTGGGTAATGCTGTTTAGCGGCATCTTCTTGATCGGGGCTGTGGGATAGCCATCAAGAAAACACAACTTTTATTTTACAGTATGTTCAAAGGCAAAGCAACACTTAATTCCCGTTCTGCTGAATTAAATTTTCGTTGGATTCCCTGCTCTCCGTCAGCATGCATGGATCATACTCTACGCTCCAGAGGGTAAGCCCATGAGCTACCGCCGTCGGTCCTGCCTTCATCCGATTGCAGGCCTCCAAGATTGCTCTCATGTCATCGGGCCGGCGCTTGCCCTCGCCTACTTCGATCAGCGTCCCCATAATGATCCGGACCATATATTGCAGAAATCCATTACCGGTTATATAGGTATACAGGATGCCCTGATCCTTGGACCCGGGTCTGCAGCTGCTCCGGTCAATCTCCAGCCTAGCCTCATAGATCGTGCGCACATGAGACTCCTTGGTCGATTTACGCGAAGCAAACGAGGTGAAGTCATGGGTTCCCACGACGTGGGCAAGGGCCTGCTGCATCCCCTCTGCATCCAGCGGTGTCGGGTGATGATATTGCAGACGGCGCTGAAAAGCGTCCGGGAAACGGTTGCCGTTAATCGCATAACGGTAAGTCTTCCGCTTGGCTGACCGGCGGGAATGGAAAGACAGCGGAACCTCTTTTGCCTCCGTAACGACTATGTCCAGCGGCAGCCGGGTATTCAGTGCCAGGCACCATCGTTCCAGCGGTATGCGGGATTCGGTAATGAAATTAAAAGGCTGCCCGTAGGCATGAACCCCGGCATCCGTCCTTCCCGAGCCGGTGATCTTCAGCTTCTCGCCGGTCAACTGACAGATGGCCTGTTCCAGATGATCCTGAACGGTCCGGCCGCTCGGCTGTGTCTGGAAGCCTTCGTAGTGGGTACCGTCATAGTCGACCTTCATCAGCAGGTTGCGCATGGTTGTTCTTCCTCTCCCCAATACAATGACGCCGACGCCACAAAAAAAGAAGCCCCACTCCGGAGCTCCTTCTATTGAACAAGCGGATTTCCGCGGTTTCCTGCACGACAGGCGGATACCTATGCAGATATCCGATAGATCAAGCCGCCCGAAGGAGCCGGAATGCCGCCGCCTCTCTCAGCTTGTGACGCCGTGCCCCGGCGGGGCCGTGAGCGGGCGTCATGCCTTGTAGGACAAGCCGAGCCGAGGATCGGGCACATTCCAATGAACCAATTCACAAGAAATCGTAAGCTTGCTTGATGCTTACGCGCGGTCTACCAGTTCCAGATACACCATAGGCGCAGAGTCGCCGCGGCGTGGTCCCAGCTTCAGGATACGTGTGTATCCGCCTGGACGCTCGCTGTAACGCGGAGCGATGTCTGCGAACAGCTTCTGGATTGCATCCTGCTCGCCATCCACCGTTTCGCGACGTACGAAAGCAGCTACCTGGCGGCGGGCATGCAGATCGCCCTTTTTCGCCTTCGTAATCAGTCTTTCAGCGATCGAACGAACTTCTTTCGCTTTGGCTTCCGTCGTTTGGATACGCTCGTATAAGAACAGGTCCGTTACCAGATCGCGGAACAATGCTTTACGCGCACTGGAATCACGGCCCAACTTTTGGTATGCCATGTTTGTCCCTCCTTCTTCGCAATCAATCGGTGACTGTTATTCTTCCGTACGGAGTCCCAGACCCAGCTCTTCCAGCTTCTCTTGAACTTCCTCCAAAGATTTGCGGCCCAGGTTGCGGACCTTCATCATATCTTCTTCGGTCTTCGTGGTCAGCTCTTGTACCGTGTTAATACCGGCACGCTTGAGGCAGTTGTAGGAACGTACGGAAAGATCCAGCTCTTCGATTGTCATTTCGAGAACTTTTTCTTTCTTGTCTTCTTCCTTTTCGACCATGATTTCGGCGTCCTTCGCTTCGTCCGTGAGACCCACGAACAGAAGGAGGTGCTCGTTCAAAATCTTGGCTCCAAGGCTAACAGCTTCTTCCGGCCGGATGCTGCCATCCGTCCAGATCTCCATCGTCAGTTTGTCGTAGTTGGTCACTTGACCTACACGAGTATTGTCGATGGAATAATTAACGCGGGAAATTGGCGTGTAGATGGAATCCACCGGGATCACACCAATCGGCTGGTCTTCGCGCTTGTTACGGTCCGCTTGGACGTAACCGCGGCCCCGGCCGGCAAAGATACGCATGTGCAATCTCGCGCCAGGTCCCAGCGTTGCAATATGAAGGTCCGGGTTCAGGATCTCAACGTCGCTGTCCGCGCGGATATCTCCGGCGGTAACCACGCCTTCCCCTTCCGCATCAATCTCGAACACTTTCTCTTCATCCGAATGGATCTTCAGTGAGAGAGCTTTCAGGTTCAGGATGATCTCGGTCACGTCTTCCATAACGCCGGGAACGGTGGAGAACTCATGCAGAACGCCGTCAATTTGGACCGAGGTCACTGCGGCTCCCGGGAGGGAGGACAGCAGAATCCGGCGAAGCGAGTTCCCCAGAGTCGTGCCGTATCCACGTTCCAGCGGTTCTACTACGAATTTTCCATAGGTTCCTTCTTCATTGGCTTCCACGGTCTCAATCTTCGGCTTTTCGATTTCTATCACGAGTGTACCCTCCTTCAACGTCGCTCCTAAATGAAACTTTCACCCCATCAGGTGGATCATGTAGTATGCCTAAACAACCATTATTAGCAGATGGCGCCAGTTTTATACCACATCCCCAACGCTGATGCACTATACGCGGCGACGTTTCGGCGGACGGCATCCGTTGTGCGGAACCGGAGTGACGTCTTTGATGAGGTTGACTTCGAGGCCTGCAGCCTGAAGGGAACGGATGGCTGCTTCGCGGCCCGCGCCCGGTCCTTTAACCATAACTTCTACGGATTTCATGCCGTGTTCCATTGCAGCTCTTGCAGCAACTTCTGCTGCCATCTGAGCGGCGAACGGAGTGGACTTACGGGAACCTCTGAATCCCTGACCGCCGGAGCTGGCCCAGGAAATCGCGTTGCCGTGAGGATCCGTAATCGTAACGATGGTGTTATTGAACGTGGAACGGATATGTGCCACGCCGGATTCGATATTCTTGCGATCGCGACGCTTTGTGCGCACGACTTTTTTCGGTTTAGCCATTGTCTCTTATCCCCCCTTGTTATTTCTTCTTGTTTGCTACCGTACGACGCGGGCCTTTCCGGGTACGGGCATTCGTCTTAGTACGCTGACCGCGAACCGGCAGACCACGACGGTGGCGAACACCGCGATAGCATCCGATTTCGGTAAGACGCTTAATATTCAAGGAAATTTCACGACGCAGGTCGCCTTCTACCTTGACCGATTTGTCGATCGTTTCACGCAGTTTGCTGACTTCATCTTCCGTCAAATCACGGACACGTGTGTTAACGTCAATGCCTGTTTCCTTCAGAATTTTCTGAGAAGTTGTTCTACCGATTCCGAAAATGTAAGTCAAGGCGATCTCAACGCGTTTGTCACGTGGCAAATCCACACCAGCTATACGAGCCATTACGCTACACCCCCTTCTATTAACCTTGTTTTTGTTTGTGCTTCGGATTTTCGCAAATTACCATAACCGTACCCTTGCGGCGAATGACTTTGCATTTTTCGCAAATGGGCTTTACAGAAGGTCTTACCTTCATGTTGATTACCTCCTAATCGTTTTGCAGGGCAAAACTTGACTTCAAACGTCTACGCGCGGTTAAACGTCCGCATATGAATGCTCATTGCCGGACGGATTAGCCTGTTATTTGCGGTACGTTATGCGGCCTTTCGACAAATCGTAAGGCGATAACTGTACAACTACTTTGTCTCCAGTCAAAATCCGGATGAAGTGCATCCGCAGCTTGCCGGAAACATGGGCAAGAATTTGATGGCCATTCTCAAGTTCGACCTTGAATGTTGCGTTTGGCAACGGTTCAATGACGGTACCTTCCACCTCAATGACGTCTTCTTTAGCCACAGTTATTCTCCTTTCTTCTCGGCGCTTGTTCCGGCCGTTCTGACGAAGTCGATCACTGCGAATCGCAGCTTGCCGTTCGTCACCCGTCCGTTCTCCTTCAAACTGTTCACAACCTCGCTGCTGACGCTCGGACAAAGCTCCAGATGAAGAATATTCTTCTTCTTCGGAGCGTGGAACTTCCGTTTGGCGCCATCTGCGATTTGCACGAACTTGCCGTCCACAACCGCGATAACCACGGCATACTCTCCGGCATCCTTGCCTTTGAGGATTTTCACCAATTGACCGACCTGCGGGCTGCTCTCAGCATTCAACAAAGATCACCTACGCATCCAGTTTCGTGAAAATTTCCATGCCTTCCGGCGTAACCGCAACCGTATGCTCGAAGTGAGCGCACAGCGAACCGTCCACCGTTACTACCGTCCAGTTGTCTTCCAGCGTACGGACATAACGTTTGCCTACGTTCACCATCGGTTCAATCGCGAGCACCATGCCCGGCTTCAGCCGCGGTCCACGATCAGCAACCCCGTAGTTCGGAATTTGCGGATCTTCATGCAGTTCTGCCCCGACGCCATGACCGACATACTCTCGTACCACCGAGAACCCGGCAGCCTCAATGTATTTCTGAATCGCGTGGGAGATTGTAAACAGGCGCACATCCGGCTTTATCAGCTCCAGACCTGCGTACAGGGAGCCTTCCGTGACATCCAGCAGACGCTGGGCTTCTTCGGAAATGCTGCCTACCCCGTAGGTCCAGGCGGAATCGCCATGATATCCCTTGTACTGGGCTCCGATGTCCAACGATACGATATCGCCTTCCACCAGCTTCCGCTTGTTCGGGAACCCGTGCACCAATTGTTCGTTGACTGAAGCGCAAATGCTGGCAGGAAAACCGTTGTAGCCTTTAAAAGACGGCACAGCCCCTTGACTGCGAATGTATTGATCGGCGATTCTGTCGAGCTCCCCGGTCGTAATCCCAGGCTCGATGGCCTGTGCCATGAGACGGTGAGTCTCGGCAACAATTCTTCCCGCTTCTCTCATTAACGCAAGTTCCTGTTCGGACTTACAGATGATCATTACACTAACCTCGCAGTAAGGACACAATTTCGGCGGAGACGGATTCGATCTCGTCTTCTCCGTTCACCTGACGCAGCAGCCCTTTATTTTCGTAGAAATGCAGCAGAGGCGCGGTCTTGTTGTCATATTCATCGAGACGCTTGCCGACGCTTTCTTCGTTGTCATCCGGACGCTGATACAATGCGCCGCCATCCAGATCGCAGATCCCAGGTTGCGCAGGCGGGTTGAAGATCAAGTGATAAGAGGCGCCGCACACCGTGCAGATACGCCGACCTGTCAGACGGGCCATCAGAAGACTGCGGTCCACATTCAGGTTAATCACATGATGAAGAGATGTGTTGTGGCGAGCCAGAATGCCTTCCAGCGCTTCAGCCTGCGACAAGGTTCTTGGAAAACCGTCCAAAAGAAATCCCTGCTGGCAATCCGGCTGTTGCAGCCGCTCTTCCACGATCCCGATCGTCACATCATCCGGCACCAGCAGGCCTTGATCCATATAAGATTTCGCCTGCAGCCCGATAGGAGTTCCCTGCTTGATCGCCAAACGGAAAGCATCTCCTGTCGAAATATGCGGAATGCCGAATTCCTTCACAATCACAGCCGCCTGCGTTCCTTTGCCTGCCCCAGGAGGGCCCATGAATAGAATGTTCACGATACGTCTCTCCCCTTTAGCAGTTCGCCACCAAGCAAGAAACAGCACAATAGGTGCCGGGAAGTGTTACTGCATGCAATCGCTTCGCCGGAACCTATCGCCTATTTATTAATGAACCCTTTGTAATGGCGTTTAATCAACTGGCTCTCGATCTGCTTCATCGTATCCAGCGCGACGCCGATCACGATAAGCAGCGAAGTGCCGCCAATCTTCACCGAACGAGGGAGGCCGGTTACGTTACCGAAGAATACCGGGAGAATGGAAATTAGAGCCAGGAAAATCGCACCCGACATCGTCAGGCGGGACATAACCCGAGTCAGATATTTTTCAGTCGCCTTACCCGGGCGGATACCTGGGATGTAGCCCCCGTTCTTCTTCATGTTATCAGCCATCTGCTGCGGATTCATCTGCACGAAGGTGTAGAAGAAGGTGAAACCGATGATCATGATCACATAGAGGACCATGCCGAGCGGTTTGTCGTACCACAGGTGGGTGGAGACCCACTTGGCCCACTGATGAGTCGACCAGAAGTTGGCGATAACAATCGGGAACTGGAGCAGCGACACGGCGAAAATGACCGGAATAACGCCAGCCGCATTAATTTTAAGCGGAATATGCGTATTCTGTCCACCGTACATCTTGTTTCCCACTACGCGTTTGGCGTATTGGACCGGGATTTTCCGAATGCCTTGCTGTACGAAGATAACCCCGACAATAACCGCGATAATCACGATTACAACGACCGCGACTTTAAGAATATTCAGGAAGGTCTGACCCGGTTCGACAAACGACGACTGGGACGTCTGTGTAATCATTCCTGGAATGCCTGCGACGATTCCCGCAAAAATCAGGATCGAAATCCCGTTCCCTACTCCTCTTTCCGTGATCTGCTCACCGAGCCACATCAGGAAAGAAGTACCGGCTGTCAAAATGATGGCAACCAACAGGTAATCTGCGATTGTCGCATTCGGCATCATATCCTGCGAATAGATGCGGTTGAATCCGATCGAAGTCGCAAAGCCCTGAATCAGCGCCAGTACAACCGTTCCATACCGGGTAATCTGCGCCAACTGCTTCTTGCCGTGCTCCCCTTGCTTCGCCCATTCGGCGAACTTAGGGATGACGTCCATCGACAAAAGCTGCACAATAATCGATGCCGTAATGTACGGGTAGATGCTGATGGCGAAGATAGAGAAGTTCTTGAGAGCTCCTCCCGAGAACGTATTGAACAAGCTCATCAAAGCATTACCTGCTTCGTTGCTCGTGTTGGTCAGCACCTCTTTATCAACCCCCGGAACCGGCACGAAAGAGCCGATCCGGTAGATAATAAAGACGAAGAGGGTGAACAGTATCTTTTTGCGCAAATCCTCGACATGCCATATATTCTTAAGCGTCTTGAACATTAGATCACCTCGGTTTTACCGCCGGCAGCCTCGATTTTCTCTACCGCAGATTGAGAGAACTTATTTGCTTGAACAGTCAGCTTCACGGTAAGTTCACCGTTGCCGAGGATCTTAATGCCGCTCTTCGTGTTCTTCACAACGCCAGTTTCAACCAGCAGAGCCGGAGTTACTTCCGTGCCTTCTGCAAAGCTGTTCAGATCGTCAAGGTTCACAATCGCGTACTCTTTACGGGTAGGATTGACAAAACCACGCTTAGGCAGACGACGATAGAGCGGGTTCTGGCCGCCTTCGAATCCAGGACGGACACCGCCGCCGGAACGGGCGTTTTGACCTTTGTTACCACGGCCGGATGTCTTACCGTTACCGCTGGAAGGACCGCGGCCTACACGGTTGCGTTCCTTGCGGGAGCCTGGGGCCGGAGCAAGTTCATGTAACTTCATCGTTTGCACCTCCTTATGTCTATGAATGGATGAAAGGCTGTTTAGCCTTCAATTTCTGTTACGGATACGAGATGGCTCACTTTGTTGATCATACCGCGAATTGCGGGACCATCGTTGTGCACCACAGTCGAGTTGATTTTGCGAAGACCCAGCGTCTTGACGGTGACACGCTGTGTCTCCGGACGTCCGATCAGACTGCGCACGAGGGTGATTTGCAATTTAGCCATTGACGTTCCCCTCCTTAACCGCGAAGCTCTTCGACAGATTTGCCGCGAAGTTTCGCGACTTCTTCAATGCGCTTCAGGCGGGACAAGCCCTCCAGAGTAGCATTGACCATATTCATGGAGTTCGAAGAACCCAGAGATTTTGTCAAAATATCGCCTACGCCTGCCAGTTCCAGTACGGCACGAACCGGGCCGCCGGCGATAACGCCTGTACCTTCGGATGCCGGCTTCAGCAGCACGCGTCCAGCGCCGAAGTGTCCGGTAACCAGGTGAGGAATGGTAGTTCCTACGAGAGGAATGTGGATCAGGTTTTTCTTGGCGTCTTCAATGCCTTTGCGGATGGCATCCGGCACTTCGCCGGCTTTACCGATACCCGCTCCGACCCAGCCTTTGCCGTCGCCGACGACAACCAGTGCGCTGAAGCTGAAACGGCGTCCGCCTTTTACAACTTTAGCTACGCGGTTGATGTGAACAACTCTTTCTGTCAGCTCTAAAGTGTTTGGATCTACACGCAAGTCGTTTACCTCCTTTTGAGAATAGTTCTAGAATTCCAGACCGGCTTCACGAGCTGCATCAGCCAGAGCCTGAATTCTGCCATGGTACAGGTAGCCCCCGCGGTCGAATACGATTACGGAATGGCCTTGAGCTTTGGCGCGCTCTGCAACCAGCTGGCCAACCTTAGCTGCTGCTTCAACGCTACCGCCGTTACCGATGTTGGCGCTCAGTTCTTTATCCAGTGTCGAAGCCGACACGAGCGTCACTCCGTTCACATCGTCGATCAGTTGAGCGTAGATGTGCTTGGAAGAACGGAATACGTTCAGACGCGGACGAGCCGGAGTACCTTGGATTTTTTTACGAACACGCAGATGTCTTTTCAGACGTGCTTTGTTCTTGTCCTCTTTGGTAATCATGACTTCTTGTTCACTCCCTTCATTGTACCTTAGGCAGCAAGTCTGCCCAATACCCGAGATCTCTTAACGAGAAGAAGCGTCGGCTTATTTCTTCTTGCCGGCTTTACCTTCCTTGCGGATGATCCGCTCGCCTTCGTACTTGATACCTTTGCCTTTGTACGGTTCAGGTTCACGCACGGAACGAATCTTGGCGGCATAAGCGCCTACGCGTTCTTTGTCGATGCCTCTGACGATGATCTTCGTGTTGGCAGGGACTTCGAATTCGATGCCTGCTTCCGGTGTGATTTCAACCGGGTGGGAGTAGCCCACGTTCAGAACGATCTTGTCTCCGGACTTGTTGGCGCGGTAGCCGACGCCTACGAGTTCCAGGGATTTCGAGAAGCCTTCTGTTACACCGCTGACCATGTTGTTGACAACGGAGCGGGTTGTGCCGTGAAGAGAACGATGCAGTTTGTTATCCGACGGGCGGACAACGGTGATTTCGTTATTTTCAACCGATACCTTCATGTCTTTATGAAGTTCACGGGTCAATGTACCTTTAGGACCTTTCACGGTGATGACCGAGTTCTCGATCTTAACGTCCACACCGCTAGGTACTGTAATTGGTTTGCGACCAATACGGGACATGTGTTGCACCTCCTTGTCTTGTGACGTTTATATTACCAAACGTAGGCGATAACTTCGCCGCCGGATTTTGCTTGACGGGCTTCCTTGTCAGTCATGACTCCCTTGGAAGTCGAGATGATCGCGATGCCCAGTCCGCCGAGTACGCGCGGAATTTCAGTGCTCTTCGTGTACACGCGAAGACCCGGTTTGCTGATTCTCTTCAGACCGGAGATAACGCGTTCCTGGTTCGGGCCGTATTTCAGGAAAATACGGATAATCCCTTGTTTGCTGTCTTCCACAAACTCCGCATCGCGGATGAAGCCTTCGCGCTTCAGGATGTCGGCGATTTGTTTTTTCAATGTCGATGCAGGCATTTCCACAGTTTCATGACGCACGATGTTGGCGTTACGGATCCGTGTCAGCATATCTGCAATTGGATCAGACATAGTCATTTGGTGTAACCTCCTTCCCGGTTATGAACTTCTTACCAGCTTGCTTTTTTCACGCCAGGAATCTGGCCTTTATAAGCTAATTCACGGAAACAAATTCTGCAAATTTTGAACTTTTGCAGGACCGAATGTGGACGACCGCAACGCTCGCAGCGTGTGTAAGCACGCACTTTGAATTTCGGCGCACGTTGTTGTTTAACTTTCATCGAAGTTTTAGCCACTTTAGCCTGACACCTCCTAAATAGTTTCGGAGAAAGAAGCGACTTGGTTATTTATTTCGCGAAAGGCATGCCCAGCTGAGCCAGCAGCTCGCGGGATTCCTCGTCCGTCTTTGCTGTCGTTACGATTACGATATCCATACCGCGGACTTTGTCCACTTTATCGTACTCGATTTCGGGGAAAATGAGTTGTTCTTTCAGTCCAAGCGTGTAGTTGCCGCGGCCGTCAAAAGCCTTGGTGGATACACCGTGGAAGTCACGAACGCGTGGGAGCGTTACGTTGAACAATTTGTCCAGGAAGTGGTACATGCGATCTCCGCGCAGGGTTACCTTAACCCCGATCGGCATGTTCTCGCGCAGTTTGAAACCGGCGATCGACTTCTTGGCACGAGTGATAACCGGCTTCTGACCGGAGATCAGCTGCATGTCATTGACTGCGGAATCCAGTACCTTCGAGTTCTGAACAGCGTCGCCAACGCCCATGTTGATGACTACTTTCTCGATCTTCGGCACTTGCATTACTGTCGAATAGTTGAATTTCTGAATCAAAGCAGGTGTGATTTCATTCAGAAAACGTTCTTTCATTCTTGCTGCCATGAAAAGTGTTCCTCCTTTCTTTCTAAGCTTCTATTAGTCGATGATCTCTCCCGATCTCTTCGCTACGCGAACTTTCTTGCCGTTGTCCAGCACTTTGTAACCGATACGGGTTACCTGTCCGCTCTTCGGATCAAGATGCATTACGTTGGAAACGTGGATCGCCGCTTCCTTCTCGATAATGCCGCCCTGCGGGTTCAGCTGGTTCGGCTTCTGGTGCTTCTTCACCATGTTCACGCCTTCGACCAGCACGCGGTTCTGACGCGGATAAGCGGCGATGACGCGCCCCTTCTTACCTTTGTCCTTGCCGCTGATGACTATAACCACGTCGTCTTTCTTGACGTGCAGCTTGTTGTTATGGGATTCCAGAACTTTTTTCACTCTAGGCATTTGTTACACCTCCTATGACTGGCCTTTAGTGGAGCCTATTAGATAACTTCCGGTGCCAAGGAAACGATCTTCATGTAGTCCTTGTCGCGAAGTTCACGAGCTACCGGCCCGAAGATACGAGTTCCGCGCGGGCTTCTGTCTTCCTTGACGACTACCGCAGCATTCTCGTCGAATGCGATGTAGGAACCGTCCTTACGGCGTACCGAACGCTTTGTCCGTACTACAACCGCCTTGACTACATCACCTTTTTTGACAACGCCGCCTGGTGTTGCTTGTTTAACGGAGCAGACGATCAGATCGCCGATAGCAGCGGTACGGCGGCCAGTGCCACCCAGTACGCGGATGCACATCAGTTCCTTCGCACCAGAGTTGTCGGCTACAGCCAAACGTGTAAAGGGTTGAATCATTGAAATATCCTCCTTTCGGTCATACTATCTTGTCGCCATTAGATGATAACCGCTTTTTCCACGACTTCTACCAGTCTCCAGCGTTTGTCCTTGGAGAGCGGACGAGTTTCCATGATTTTGACGGTATCGCCGATCTGTGCGGTATTGTTCTCATCATGTGCCTTGAATTTCTTCGTGTATTTGATGCGCTTGTGGTACAGATCGTGCTTCTTGTACGTTTCAACGGCAACTACGATGGTTTTGTCCATTTTATCGCTGACCACTTTACCGATTTGAACTTTGCGCGCATTCCGTTCTTCGCTCATAATTAGCCTCCTTCCTGAATACGGTCCTGAACCGCTTCAATTAGCTGATCCCAAGTACTCTTTCATGGATTACGGTTTTAGCACGAGCTATTTCCCTGCGCACATCACGAATCCGAGTCGGGTTATCCAACTGACCGGTAGCCAGCTGAAAACGGAGATTAAAAAGCTCTTCTTTGAATCCGGCAATCTTTTGTTCAATCTCGGCAGTGGTTAAGTTGCGAAGTTCATTAGCTTTCATTTGCTTCACCACCCACTTCTTCACGTTTCACAAACTTAGTCTTGATTGGCAGCTTGTGAGCAGCAAGGCGCATCGCTTCGCGGGCGATTTCTTCCGAAACGCCTCCGAGTTCGAACATAATCTTGCCTGGCTTAACTACAGCTACCCATTTCTCAACGTTACCTTTACCGCTACCCATACGCACTTCGAGAGGCTTCTGTGTAATCGGCTTGTCAGGGAAAATCTTAATCCATACTTTACCGCCACGTTTGATGTAACGGGTCATCGCGATACGAGCCGCTTCGATCTGACGGTTCGTGATCCAGGATGGTTCCAGAGCCTGCAGACCGAATTCGCCGAAGTTCAGCTCGGTGCCGCCTTTTGCCATACCCTTCATGTGTCCGCGCTGTTGCTTGCGGTGCTTAACGCGCTTTGGTACCAACATGATTAGTTGCCTCCTTCCTGAGCAGCTGCTTGTTGCTTCTTAGCTGTGGGAAGAACCTCTCCACGATAGATCCATACTTTTACGCCGATGCGGCCGTATGTGGTATGAGCTTCAGCCGTTCCGTAATCGATGTCGGCACGAAGTGTATGAAGCGGAACTGTTCCTTCGCTATATCCTTCCGTACGAGCGATTTCGGCGCCGCCGAGACGACCGCTGACGGAAGTTTTGATGCCCTTGGCTCCCGAACGCATGGTTCTCTGGATCGATTGCTTCAGCGCGCGGCGGAACGATACGCGACGTTCCAGCTGCTGTGCGATGCTTTCGGCTACCAGGATAGCGTCCAGTTCAGGGTGCTTGATTTCGTTGATGTTGATGTGCACTTTCTTGCCGCCGGCAATTTTGGTTACCGCGCTGCGAAGAACTTCCACTTCAGCGCCGCCCTTACCGATAACCATACCCGGTTTGGCAGTGTGAATTGTAACATTGACGCGGCTAGCCGCTCTTTCGATTTCGATGCGGGAAACAGATGAATCTTTCAATTTACCCTTCAGGTATTCCCGAATTTTCACGTCTTCCAACAGAAGCGTTCCGAAATCTTTGCCTGCATACCATTTGGATTCCCAGTCACGGATGATCCCGATTCGGAGACCGACTGGATTTACCTTTTGACCCACACGTTTTCCCTCCTTATTTCTCGGATACCACCAAAGTGATGTGGCTGGTGCGTTTGTTGATCCGGCTGGCGCGACCCATGGCGCGCGGACGGAACCGTTTCATCGTAGGACCCTGGTTAACGAATACTTCGCTAACAACCAGTTTGTTCACGTCCATCGAATAGTTGTGCTCGGCGTTGGCAATGGCCGAGTTCAGCAGCTTCTCCACGACAGGGGAAGCGGACTTCGGCGTGTGACGCAGGATTGCGATAGCTTCGCCAACCTGCTTGCCGCGGATCAAGTCAACAACCAGTTTCGCTTTACGGGCGGAAATCCGCACGGATCTGGCATGTGCTTTTGCTTGCATGTCTTTCCCTCCTCTCAAACAAGAGCGTGATTATTATCTTCTCGTCTTCTTATCGTCACCCGCGTGGCCTTTGTAAGTACGGGTTGGTGCGAACTCGCCCAACTTGTGACCTACCATGTCTTCCGTTACGTATACCGGCACGTGCTTGCGGCCGTCATACACACCAAACGTATGTCCGATAAATTGAGGGAAAATCGTCGAGCGGCGCGACCAGGTTTTTACGACAACCTTTTTGTTGGCGGCGTTCAGCTCTTCAACCTTTTTCAGCAGGTAGCCGTCGATAAAAGGCCCCTTCTTCAAACTGCGACTCATAGTGAATCCTCCCTTCATGCGTAGTTCAAACCGCGGGCAAGGCGCCTTCCCAAGCTAAGCTCGGGAGAAGCGTCTTATTTCGTGCGGCGACGAACGATATATTTATCAGATGCCTTGTTCTTCTTGCGTGTCTTGTAGCCCAGGGTCGGTTTGCCCCAAGGAGACAGCGGGGATTTACGTCCGATCGGAGCGCGGCCTTCACCACCACCGTGCGGGTGATCGTTCGGGTTCATTACAACACCGCGTACTTCAGGACGTTGTCCCAGCCAGCGGCTGCGTCCGGCTTTACCGATCTTGATCAGTTCGTGGTCTTCATTGCCCACGGAACCGATTGTAGCGCGGCATACGCTCAGGATACGGCGAACTTCACCGGAAGAAAGACGTACGGATACGTACTTTTCTTCTTTACCCAGCAGCTGAGCTTCGGTACCGGCAGCGCGAACCAATTGTCCGCCCTTGCCAGGCTTCAGTTCGATGTTGTGGATAACTGTACCAACAGGAATGTTGGCAAGCGGAAGCGCGTTACCGATTTTGATGTCGGCAGCAGGTCCGGATTCAATCTTATCCCCAACCTTGAGTCCTTTAGGAGCGATGATGTAACGCTTCTCGCCGTCGGCATAGTGGATAAGAGCGATATTCGAGGTACGGTTCGGATCGTATTCGATCGTAGCAACGCTGCCTGGAATGCCATCTTTCGTCCGCTTAAAGTCGATGATGCGGTATTTGCGTTTGTGTCCGCCGCCATGATGGCGAACTGTGATTTTACCTTGGTTATTGCGGCCTGCCGTTTTGCTCAGCGGGGCCAGCAGCGATTTCTCCGGCTTGTCAGTGGTGATCTCCTCGAACGTGGAGACGGACATAGCACGTCTTGCCGGCGAAGTCGGTTTGTACTTTTTGATTGGCACTTGATTTCCCTCCTCGCTTCAGAGATTGATTATTCTACCGCTTCAAAGAATTCGAGCGGCTTGCTGTCCGGGCTCAGCTTCACAATGGCTTTCTTCCACTCCGGAGTGTAACCGGAGTATCTGCCATAGCGTTTCAGCTTCCCAGGCACGCGCATAGTGTTCACATTAACCACTTTAACTTTGAAAATAGCCTCAACGGCCTTCTTGATTTCGGTCTTGTTGGCACGGATGTCTACTTCAAAAGCATATTTCAGCTCGTTCATGTAGTCGGCAGTGCGTTCCGTAATCACCGGACGTTTAATGATATCACGAGGATCTTTCATTACGCGAACACCTCCTCTACCTTGGAAACAGCTTCCTTGGTGATAATCAGTTTGTCGTGCGTCAGCACGTCCAGAACATTGATGCCTTCAGCCGCTACAAACTTCACACCAGGGATGTTGCGTGCGGAAAGAGCTACATTGTCATCGTAGCTAGGAGCAACCACGAGAGCTTTGGAGCCTACTTTCAGGTTGTTCAGAATGGCTACGAACTCTTTCGTCTTCGGCGTGTTAAGCGTCAGAGCATCCAGTACGATGATATCGTTCTCGAGCACTTTGGAAGACAGAGCCGATTTGATAGCCAGACGGCGAACCTTCTTAGGCAGTTTCCAGGAATAGCTGCGCGGTGTCGGTCCGAAAACTACGCCGCCGCCCTTCCACTGTGGAGCACGGATCGAACCCTGACGGGCACGGCCGGTTCCTTTTTGTTTCCAAGGTTTGCGGCCACCGCCGCGAACTTCCGAACGTCCTTTAACCTTGTGCGTTCCACGGCGCAGGGAAGCTCTCTGCAGAAGAACAGCTTCGTTCAGAACGTGGCTGTTAGGCTCTACGCCGAACACCGCATCGTTCAGTTCCACTTCGCCGACTTCATTGCCGCTCATGTTGAACAGTGTTACTTTTGGCATTTCATGTTCCTCCTTTCTTCAATAATTATTTCTTAACGGTTTCTTTAACCTTCACGAAGCTGTTCTTGGCGCCAGGTACAGAACCCTTAACCAGCAGCACATTGCGTTCCACATCAACCTTAACCACTTCGAGCTTCTGAACCGTTACCGTTTCATGACCCATATGTCCCGGAAGATGTTTGCCCTTCGGCACGCGGTTCGCCTGGATGGAACCCATCGAACCCGGTCTTCTGTGGTAACGGGAGCCGTGTGCCATTGGTCCGCGGCTTTGTCCCCAACGCTTAATTACGCCCTGGAATCCTTTACCTTTGGAAATACCGGTTACGTCAACAAATTCGCCTTCGCTGAAAACGTCAGCTTTCAGTTCCTGTCCTACCTCGACGCTGCCGAGGTCAACACCGCGAATTTCGCGAACGTAGCGCTTAGGTGTTGCATTTGCCTTTTTGGCGTGACCTGCTTCCGGTTTGTTGGAGCGTTTCTCCTTCTTATCGGAGAAGCCCAGCTGTACGGCTTCGTAGCCATCCGTAGCGAGGTCTTTCTTTTGCAGTACCACACAAGGTCCAGCTTCGATAACCGTAACCGCGATTACGTTACCTTCCGGAGTGAACACTTGAGTCATACCGAGTTTTTTTCCCAAGATACCTTTCATGTTGACACCTCTTTTCTTTGTACGTTTCTAGGTTATTGATTACAGCTTGATTTCGATATCTACACCGGACGGCAGGTCCAAGCGCATCAAGGCGTCCACCGTTTGCGGCGTCGGGTTCACAATGTCGATCAGACGCTTGTGAGTCCGCATTTCGAACTGCTCACGGGAATCCTTGTACTTGTGTACCGCACGGAGAATAGTAATTACTTGTTTTTCGGTTGGCAGCGGAATCGGCCCGGATACACCTGCACCGGAACGTTTTGCTGTTTCAACAATCTTCTCAGCGGATTGATCAAGAATTCTGTGGTCGTATGCCTTCAGACGGATACGAATTTTTTGCTTTGCCATTTTAGTCCCTCCTTCTATCGCCCAATTTATTATCGGACATACTCCGTGAAAATTTTCTGACCACAGGCTTCATGGCAAAGGAGCCGGGTGTGTCAGTAACCTCTCACATCATCGCAACGTCGCAGAACAACATTCATTATTATATAGAATACTCCCTTCTATTGCAAGCAAAAATCAAAAGAAATCATCAGTTTTCATAAGAAATTAAAAAGAACGGTCTCCGGAGAGACCGTTCTTCATAGCAGGTTTCTTCTTATATAGAAGAAAGCCGTTCTTATTTCTGGATGGAAGCTACAGAACCGGCACCCACTGTACGGCCGCCTTCACGAATGGAGAACTTTGTTCCTTCTTCGATAGCGATCGGAGAGATCAGCGAAACCGTTACTGTGATGTTGTCGCCAGGCATAACCATTTCAGTGCCTTCCGGCAGGTTGATGATGCCTGTTACGTCCGTTGTACGGAAGTAGAACTGCGGACGGTATCCTGTGAAGAAAGGCTTATGACGGCCACCTTCTTCTTTAGTCAGGACGTAGATCTGAGCCGTGAACTCAGTGTGCGGGTTAACGGAGTTCGGCTTGGACAGTACTTGACCGCGTTCGATCTGGTTACGGTCAACACCGCGCAGCAGAGCGCCGATGTTGTCGCCGGCTTGAGCGGAATCCAGCAGTTTACGGAACATTTCAACGCCCGTAACAACGGATTTCTTCTTCTCTTCGCTGATACCAACGATTTCGATTTCGTCGCCCACTTTAACTGTTCCGCGTTCTACACGGCCAGTTGCCACGGTACCGCGGCCAGTGATCGAGAATACGTCTTCGACCGGCATAAGGAAAGGCTTGTCAGTGTCGCGCTCAGGCAGCGGGATGTAAGTGTCGATCGTTTCGAACATTTCAACGATCTTCTGTGCCCATTCGCCATCTGGGTTCTGCAGAGCTTCACGAGCGGAACCGCGAGTGATCGGAGTGTCATCGCCCGGGAATTCGTATTCGTTGAGCAGGTCGCGAACTTCCATTTCAACCAGTTCCAGCAGCTCTTCGTCTTCAACCATGTCGCACTTGTTCAGGAATACAACGATGTAAGGAACGCCTACCTGACGGGACAGCAGGATGTGCTCGCGAGTCTGCGGCATAGGGCCGTCAGCAGCGGATACAACCAGGATAGCGCCGTCCATCTGAGCTGCGCCAGTGATCATGTTCTTAACATAGTCGGCGTGTCCAGGGCAGTCAACGTGTGCGTAGTGACGGTTAGGAGTTTCGTATTCAACGTGAGCTGTGGAGATCGTGATACCGCGCTCGCGCTCTTCTGGAGCCTTATCGATTTGGTCGAATGCTACAGCCGCACCGCCGTACTTCTTGGACAGTACAGTTGTGATTGCAGCAGTCAGAGTGGTTTTGCCATGGTCGACGTGACCGATGGTACCAATGTTAACGTGCGGTTTAGTACGTTCAAACTTAGCCTTTGCCATTTGAACAGTTCCTCCTTAATATGTGTTCTTATATTGGAGCCGTCCGCACAGAGGGTTCTGTGATGACTGATTGGAAGGGTACGGACGGCAAGTCACAACGCTGATTAATCGGTTCCCTTGTTCTTGGTTACGATTTCGTCCGCGATCGACTTCGGAACTTCCTCATAGTGAGAGAGCTCCATCGAGAATACACCACGGCCTTGCGTACCGGAACGCAGGGTTGTCGAGTAACCGAACATTTCGGAGAGCGGCACCTTCGCACGGATAATCTGAGCGCCTGCGCGGGAATCCATACCTTCGATACGGCCGCGGCGGGAGTTCAGCATACCCATAACGTCGCCCATGTACTCCTCGGGAACGGTAACTTCAACCTTCATGATTGGCTCCAGCAGAACAGGTTTACACTTGTCCTTGGCAGCCTTCAGTGCCATCGAACCGGCGATCTTGAACGCCATTTCGTTGGAGTCAACGTCATGGTAGGAACCGTCAACAACGGTAGCCTTAACGTCAACAACCGGGAAGCCGGCGAGAACACCGTTCTTCATCTGCTCTTCAATACCATTGAGGGCAGGCTGAACGTATTCTCTCGGTACGGAACCGCCGACAATCTTGCTGTCGAACTGGTTACCCGAACCCGCTTCCAGCGGTTCGAACTCGACCCATACGTGACCGTACTGGCCGCGTCCGCCGGACTGGCGAACAAACTTACCTTCGACACGTGCTGGCGCTCTGAAAGTCTCACGGTAAGCAACCTGCGGTTTACCCACATTGGTCTCTACCTTAAACTCACGGCGCATCCGGTCGATGATAATATCAAGGTGAAGCTCACCCATACCGGCAAGGATGGTCTGACCTGTCTCTTCGTCTGTATGAGCACGCAGCGTCGGGTCTTCTTCAGTCAGCTTGCCAAGGGCAACGCCCATCTTGTCCTGGTCGGCTTTCGTCTTCGGTTCAACCGCAATTTCGATAACCGGATCCGGGAAGTTCATCGATTCAAGAATAACCGGGTTCTTCTCATCACACAGTGTATCACCTGTGCCGGTGTCTTTCAAACCGACAGCAGCGGCGATGTCGCCGGAATACACTACGGAGATTTCCTGACGGCTGTTGGCGTGCATCTGAAGGATACGGCCGATACGTTCACGCTTGCCTTTAGTGGCATTCAGAACATAAGAACCGGATTCCAGGATACCGGAGTACACGCGGAAGAACGTCAGTTTACCAACATAAGGGTCGGTCATGATCTTGAAGGCGAGTGCGGAGAACGGCTCTTCGTCAGAAGAGTGGCGTTCGGTTTCCGTACCGTCTTCCAGGTGCCCCTTGATCGACGGAATGTCAACCGGCGATGGCAGGTAGTCCACAACCGCGTCCAGCATAAGCTGAACCCCTTTGTTGCGATAGGAAGATCCGCAGATTACCGGGAAGATCTTAACTTCAACTACGCCTTTGCGCAGAGCAGCTTTGATCTCATCGATCGTAATCTCTTCCCCTTCCAGGTATTTCATGGTCAGGTCTTCGTCGAGCTCAGCGACCTTCTCGATCAGTTCGTTGCGCAGTTCTTCCACTTGATCTTTGAACTCGGACGGAACGTCCACAACTTCAATGTCGCGGCCAAGATCGTCTTTGTACATGTGCGCTTTTTGTTCGACAAGGTCGATGATACCGACAAAATCGTTCTCAGCGCCGATCGGCAGTTGAATCGCAACCGCGTTCGCTTGCAGACGCTCACGCATATCCTTAACAACGTTAAGGAAGTCGGCTCCGATAATATCCATCTTGTTTACATATGCGATCCGGGGAACGCCGTAACGGTCAGCCTGTCTCCATACAGTTTCAGACTGAGGTTCCACGCCCTCTTTCGCACTGAAAACACCTACTGCCCCGTCCAATACACGCAGGGAACGTTCAACTTCAACCGTGAAGTCAACGTGCCCCGGGGTATCAATGATATTGACGCGGTGGCCTTTCCAAGCAGCCGTTGTAGCAGCGGAAGTAATCGTGATCCCGCGCTCCTGTTCCTGTTCCATCCAGTCCATTGTCGCAGCGCCTTCGTGAACTTCACCGATCTTGTGCGTACGGCCTGTGTAGAAGAGAATACGTTCGGTCGTCGTGGTTTTGCCGGCGTCAATATGCGCCATGATACCGATGTTGCGTGTATTTTTCAAGGAGAACTCTCTTGCCATGAAATAGATCTCCCTTCAAAATTGAGGTGATTGTTTCGTGCTTAATCCTACCAGCGATAGTGAGCAAACGCTTTGTTCGCTTCAGCCATCTTGTGCGTGTCTTCGCGCTTCTTCACGGATGCGCCCGTATTGTTGGAAGCATCGATGATTTCAGCAGCCAGACGCTCTTCCATCGTCTTCTCTCCGCGGTTGCGGGAGTAGTTAACGAGCCAACGTAATCCCAGGGATGTACGTCTTTCCGGTTTTACTTCGATCGGCACTTGGTAGTTGGCGCCGCCTACACGGCGAGCCTTAACTTCCAGAACCGGCATGATGTTCTTGATGGCGGCCTCGAACACTTCCATAGGATCTTTACCCGTACGCTCTTCAATAAGCTTGAATGCGTTGTACAGAATGCTCTGAGCGACACCTCTCTTACCATCCAGCATAACACGGTTGATCAACCGAGTAACCAGCTTGCTGTTATACACCGGATCAGGCAGCACGTCTCTTTTCGTAACTGGACCTTTGCGTGGCATGGATATCCCCCTTTCTTGATTGTTTACTTATATCGATTCTTATTTCTTAGCTTTAGGACGCTTGGCGCCGTATTTGGAACGGGCCTGCATACGGTTGTTCACGCCTGCTGTATCCAGCGCGCCGCGAACGATGTGATAACGAACACCCGGCAAGTCTTTTACGCGGCCACCGCGAATCAGTACTACGCTGTGCTCCTGCAGGTTGTGTCCGATACCAGGAATGTAAGCCGTCACCTCTACGCGGTTCGTCAGACGAACACGGGCATATTTACGAAGTGCGGAGTTTGGCTTCTTAGGAGTCATAGTGCCTACACGAGTGCAGACGCCACGCTTCTGAGGAGCGCTCAAGTCGGTAGCCTCACGCTTCAGGGCATTGTAACCTCTCTGCAGTGCTGGCGACTTCGATTTGTAAACCTTGGCTTGACGGCCTTTACGGACCAGTTGGTTAATAGTTGGCATTGTTGTGCCACCCCCTTCCTTGAATGATGATCCATTACAAACCAGATTGTTAAGTCCACAGACCCAGGCGGTTCATAAAAGAACAAATGAAAAGTCTTTGATCCAAGGGTTCACCCTTCTCACAAAAACAGTTCCTTACACTATGGTTTTAAGACGGCTGCCATGGCAGCGCCCACTTGAATCCCGCATGCCTTGCCCAGATGCTGCATCGTATCCACGTAAGTCAACTTGACCCCGTGTTTGCTGCAAAGGCTGACAATTCGCGATGTAATCCGTGGATCTCCGTCTTCCGCCACAAATACTTCTGCGGCCTGGCCCAGTTCGACTGCCTTGACGGTCTGCTTGGTGCCAATCTTGATCTGAGCGTTCTGTAATCCGCTATCATCCGTCATCATAAAGGTTCCTCCATTATGAATAAATAATAAGGGATACTCACGCACCTTGGATATATTATCATTACCTCATATCCGATGTCAAGAAGTTCTCCAAAAAACTTAGGCTATCAGTTCATCATGCCGGGTGACAGGCATCCGGCATGATTCTTCTGATAGTGTCAACAATCCGCTTATTCAGCCGGTACGGTCTCCAGAGCTTCGGAATCGCTCTCTTCGCCATCCGGTGTCGTAAGCTTGACGTTGCGGTAGCGATTCATGCCGGTACCGGCCGGAATCAGCTTGCCGATGATAACATTTTCTTTCAGGCCAAGCAGCTGGTCGACTTTGCCCTTGATCGCGGCATCGGTCAGGACACGCGTTGTCTCCTGGAACGATGCTGCCGACAGGAAGGAGTCGGTCTCCAGCGAAGCCTTGGTAATACCGAGCAGGACCGGTTTGGCCACTGCCGGCTCTTTGCCGGCGAGAATAGCCTCCTTGTTGGCTGCTTCATATTCATGAATATCGGCAAATGCGCCCGGCAGCAGGTTGGTGTCGCCGGCGTCGATAATCCGGATCTTGCGCAGCATCTGCTTGATCATAACCTCGACGTGCTTGTCGTTGATTTCTACGCCTTGGTTCCGGTATACGCGCTGAACTTCCTGAAGGATATAGTTCTGCACGCCGCGGATGCCCTTGATGCGCAGCATTTCCTTCGGATCGATCGAACCGTCTGTCAGTTCGTCGCCCGCTTCGATCTCCTGGCCTTCGCTTACGCGCAGACGGGAGCCGTACGTGATGGAGTAGACCTTGCTCTCCGCTTCGCCCTGAACCTCGATCTCGCGGCGATCCTTGGCTTCACGGATTTCCTTGACTACGCCGTCAATCTCACTGATGGTAGCCTGACCTTTCGGATTCCGGGCTTCAAAGAGCTCCTGAATACGCGGCAGACCTTGTGTGATGTCGTCTCCGGCAACGCCCCCGGTATGGAACGTACGCATGGTAAGCTGGGTTCCCGGTTCCCCGATGGACTGGGCGGCGATAATGCCGACCGCTTCCCCGATCTCTACATGCTTGCCGGTCGCCAGATTGCGGCCATAGCACTTCTTGCAGACGCCATGACGGGCGCGGCAGCTCAGAACCGAACGGATCTGCAGCTTGGCAACTCCCGCATTGACGATTTCTTCCGCCTTGTCAGAGTCGATGAGATCATTGCGATGAACAATAATCTCTCCCGTCTCCGGATGACGGACTGTTTCAAAGGAGTAACGCCCTTCGATACGGTCGTACAGATCCTCGATAACTTCCTTACCGTCTTGAATGCGGCTGACCGTGAAGCCCTTATCGGTTCCGCAGTCTTCCTCGCGCACGATAACGTCCTGTGCAACGTCAACGAGACGGCGGGTCAAGTAACCCGAGTCCGCTGTACGAAGCGCTGTATCCGCCAGACCTTTACGGGCACCGTGCGTCGAAATGAAGTATTCCAAGACGGTAAGGCCTTCACGGAAGTTCGCCTTGATCGGCAGCTCGAAGATTCGGCCCGACGGCGTCGCCATCAGTCCGCGCATACCGCCCAGCTGGGTAATCTGCGATTTGTTACCGCGAGCCTTGGAGTCGACCATCAGCATGATGGAGTTGAACCGGTCCATGGATTTCATCAGGACGTTCGTAAGATCGTCCTTGGTCTTCGACCAGATTTCGATAACGCGGTCATACCGTTCTTCGTTCGTAATCAGACCACGGCGGTACTGATTGGCGACGACTTCGACCTTCTTCTCGGATTCATGCAGGATTTCCTTCTTCTCTTCCGGTACAATAACGTCCGATACCGCGATCGTAACGCCTGCACGGGTGGAGTAAGTGAACCCAAGCTGCTTGATTTTGTCGAGAATAATCGACGTCTGGGTCGTATGGTAAATCTCGAAGCAACGGGCGATAATGGTGCCCAGGTACTCCTTGCCGACCGCACCCGGAACCGGAAGCTCATTCATGCGTTCCAGCACGTTGGCTCCCTTGTCATAGATGAAGTATTTATCCGGCGTACCCTGCAGCAGGTTCTCTTTGGTTGCTTCGTTGATGTAAGGGAACGATTCCGGGAAGATTTCGTTGAAGATAATCTTGCCCACCGTCGTAACGAGCAGAGCTTTCTGCTGTGCTTCCGTGAAATTCGTCTTCCCGAGCGCCTTGACCGGAATGGCCACGCGTGCATGAAGACCGGCAGTTCCGCGCTGGTAAGCGGAGACGGCTTCATTGACGGAGCCGAGAATCATGCCGCTGCCCTTTTCTTCCTTGTTGTCCATGGTCAGATAGAATGAACCAAGCACCATGTCCTGGGAAGGGGTAACGACCGGCTTGCCGTCTTTCGGGTTCAAAATGTTGCCGGATGCCAGCATCAGAATGCGGGCTTCCGCCTGCGCTTCCGCCGAGAGCGGAACGTGAACGGCCATCTGGTCACCGTCGAAGTCAGCGTTATACGCTGTACATACGAGCGGGTGAAGACGAATGGCGTGTCCTTCTACCAGGATCGGCTCAAACGCCTGGATGCCCAGACGGTGCAGCGTGGGGGCACGGTTCAGGAGAACCGGATGTTCCTTGATCACTTCTTCCAGAACGTCCCACACTTCCGGACTTACCCGTTCCACTTTGCGCTTGGCGCTCTTGATGTTGTGGGCCAGACCCTTGTTGACCAGTTCCTTCATGACGAACGGCTTGAACAGCTCAAGCGCCATTTTCTTCGGCAGACCGCACTGGTACATCTTCAGATAAGGTCCGACAACGATAACGGAACGTCCCGAGTAGTCGACGCGCTTGCCGAGCAGGTTCTGACGGAAACGACCCTGTTTGCCCTTCAGCATATGGCTGAGGGATTTCAGCGGACGGTTGCCCGGACCTGTTACCGGACGGCCGCGGCGGCCGTTGTCGATCAATGCGTCGACAGCTTCCTGAAGCATGCGTTTCTCATTCTGAACGATAATGTCCGGAGCGCCGAGATCCAGCAGTCTCTTCAGACGGTTGTTGCGGTTGATAACGCGGCGGTACAGATCGTTCAGGTCGGAGGTTGCAAAACGTCCGCCGTCCAGCTGCACCATCGGACGAAGTTCCGGCGGAATAACCGGCAGCACGTCCATGATCATCCACTCCGGCTTGTTGCCGGAATTGCGGAAGGCCTCAATGACTTCCAGACGCTTGATCGCACGGTTGCGGCGCTGGCCTTGTGCCGTGCGCAGCTCTTCCTTCAAGAACTCCAGTTCCTTGTCGATATCCAGATCCTGAAGCAGCTTCTTGACCGCTTCCGCGCCCATGCTTGCCTGGAAGGCATAGCCGTATTTCTCGCGGTAGCTGCGGTATTCCTTCTCGGAGAGCAGCTGTTTCTTCTCCAGAGGCGTATCACCCGGATCGGTTACCACATAGGAAGCGAAGTAAATGATCTCTTCCAGGGAACGCGGAGACATATCCAGCGCCAGACCCATGCGGCTCGGGATGCCTTTGAAATACCAGATATGCGATACCGGAGCTGCCAGCTCGATGTGGCCCATGCGCTCGCGGCGAACCTTTGCCCGGGTAACTTCAACGCCGCAGCGGTCGCAGACGACCCCTTTATAACGGACACGCTTGTACTTGCCGCAATGACATTCCCAGTCCTTTTGGGGTCCGAAAATGCGTTCGCAGAACAGGCCTTCCTTCTCCGGCTTAAGCGTCCGGTAGTTGATCGTTTCCGGTTTCTTCACTTCTCCGCGGGACCAAGAACGAATCTTCTCCGGGGAGGCCAGGCCGATTTTCATGAATTCAAAGTTGTTGACGTCCAACAAGGAGCAACCCTCCTTAACCTCATCCTGATTTGGTGCCGCGACAGCCCCCCGCCGTATGCCGAATCAGCTACAGCGAGGGGCCTCACGGACCATGTGATATTAAAAGATATGCTTATTCGATTCCGACTTCCGCGCCTTCCAGATTGAGACTCAGCTTGTCATTCGTTGCTTCATCTTCATCGTCAAGTTCCTTCATCTCGATCTCCTGCTCGTCGCCGCTGAGGATTTTGACATCCATGCCGAGCGATTGCAGTTCCTTGATGAGTACCTTGAACGATTCCGGAACGCCCGGTTCAGGCACATTCTCGCCTTTGACGATCGACTCATAGGTCTTCACGCGGCCCACCACATCGTCAGATTTGACGGTGAGGATTTCTTGCAGCGTGTAGGCGGCGCCGTAGGCTTCAAGCGCCCACACTTCCATTTCCCCGAAGCGCTGTCCGCCGAACTGCGCCTTACCGCCCAGCGGCTGCTGGGTAACGAGCGAGTACGGGCCGGTAGAACGGGCATGGATTTTATCGTCGACCATGTGCGCCAGCTTGATCATGTGCATGACGCCGACCGTTACTTCGCGTTCAAAACGCTCTCCGGTCCGGCCGTCATACAGGATGGTCTTGCCGTTGCGCTGCATGCCGGCTTCTTCCATCGTATCGAAGACGTCATACTCGCGCGCGCCGTCAAATACCGGCGTTGCGACATGAATGCCGAGCTGCAGGGCAGCCATACCGATATGAACTTCAAGCACCTGTCCGATGTTCATACGCGATGGTACGCCCAGCGGGTTGAGCACAACCTGTACCGGCGTGCCGTCCGGAAGGAACGGCATATCTTCTTCAGGCAGAATACGGGCAACGACACCCTTGTTGCCGTGTCGTCCGGCCATCTTGTCGCCTTCGGAAATTTTACGTTTCTGGGCAATGTATACACGCACCAGCTGGTTAACGCCCGGAGGCAGCTCATCGCCGTTCTCACGGGTGAATACCTTGACGTCTACAATGATGCCGTCACTGCCGTGCGGTACGCGCAGGGACGTATCGCGCACTTCGCGAGCCTTCTCGCCGAAGATGGCATGCAGCAGGCGCTCTTCCGCCGTCAGCTCAGTTACGCCCTTAGGCGTCACTTTACCGACCAGGATGTCGCCAGCGCTGATCTCGGCGCCGATGCGGATAATACCGCGCTCATCGAGATTGCGGAGCGCTTCTTCGCCCACGTTAGGAATATCGCGGGTAATTTCTTCCGGTCCAAGCTTCGTATCACGGGCTTCGGATTCATACTCCTCGATGTGAATCGAAGTGTAGACATCTTCCTTCACCAGCTTCTCGCTCAGCAGGATCGCATCTTCATAGTTGTAGCCTTCCCATGTCATGAACGCAACGACTACGTTGCGGCCAAGCGCCAATTCGCCCATTTCTGTGGAAGGACCGTCCGCCAGGATATCCCCCTTCTTAACCACTTCTCCGCGCTTGACGATCGGACGCTGGTTAATGCAGGTACCTTGGTTAGAACGCATGAATTTGTGTAATTTATACTTAACAATATCGCCTTTAACTTCTTTACCGTCGACGGTTTCGACGCGGCGCAGCCAAATTTCATTAGCCGACGAGCGTTCGATAATCCCGTCGTATTTGGATACAATACATACGCCGGAATCCTTGGCCGATTTATGCTCCATACCGGTGCCGACAAGCGGCGCCTTCGGAATCAGCAGCGGAACTGCCTGGCGCTGCATGTTGGAACCCATAAGCGCGCGGTTGGAGTCATCGTTCTCCAGGAACGGAATCAGCGCCGTAGCGACCGACACGACCTGTTTCGGAGAAACGTCCATGTAATCCACCCGGTTGCTCGGCATCGTCGTGATGTTGTCGGACAGCTTGTTGTAACGAACGATAACCATTTCGTCCACAAAGTTGCCTTCTTCCGTCAGCTCGGCGTTTGCCTGGGCGATCACATAGTTATCCTCTTCATCAGCGGTCATATAATGAATCTGATCCGTTACTTTGCCCGTCTTCGGATCCACCCAGCGATACGGAGCTTCAATAAATCCGTATTCGTTGATCCGGGCAAACGTCGACAGGGAGTTGATCAGACCGATGTTCGGGCCTTCAGGCGTTTCAATTGGACACATACGGCCGTAATGACTGTGATGGACGTCGCGCACTTCAAAGCCCGCGCGTTCGCGAGTCAGACCGCCCGGACCCAGTGCGGAGAGACGCCGTTTGTGGGTCAGCTCGGCAAGCGGGTTCGTCTGGTCCATGAACTGGGACAGCTGCGAGCTGCCGAAGAACTCTTTGATCGAAGCGATAACCGGACGAATGTTGATCAGCGCCTGCGGCGTGATGGCATTCGCGTCCTGAATCGACATTCTCTCGCGGACGACACGCTCCATGCGGGACAGACCGATGCGGAATTGATTCTGCAGCAGTTCGCCCACCGAACGCAGACGCCGGTTGCCGAGGTGGTCAATATCATCCGTATTGCCGATGCCGTGCAGCAGATTGATGAAATAACTGATCGACGAAATGATATCGGCCGGAGTAATATGCTTGACCGCCTTGTCGATATTGCCGTTGGCTATCAGTTTGACAACACGGCCTTCCTCGATTGGAGAGAAGACTTCAATCGTCTGAAGCGGAATGTCTTCGCTGTCCAGAACCCCGCCGGTAACGCGGTAAGTCTTGGCGGCCAATTCCTTCTCGAAATAAGGAATGAGCTCATCCAGCAGACGGCGGTCCACCATCTGGCCGGTCTCGGCGACAATCTCGCCTGTAGCCGTGTCCACAAGCGGCTGAGCCAGGCGCTGGTTGAACAGACGGTTCTTGATGTGGAGCTTCTTGTTGATCTTGTACCGGCCTACATTGGCCAGATCATAACGCTTAGGATCAAAGAAACGGGCCACGAGCAAGCTCTTGGCGTTATCCAGAGTCGGCGGCTCGCCCGGGCGAAGACGTTCATAAATCTCGATCAGCGCCTTCTCCGTGGAATCCGTATTGTCTTTGTCCAGCGTGTTGCGGATATATTCATCATTGCCAAGGAGATCCAGAATCTCGGCATCGCTGCCGAATCCGAGTGCGCGCAGCAGCACCGTTACCGGGATTTTGCGCGTGCGGTCGATGCGGACATACATAATGTCTTTGGCATCGGTCTCCAGCTCGAGCCAGGCTCCGCGGTTCGGGATAACCGTAGCGGTGTAAGTCTTCTTGGCATTCTTGTCGACCTTTGTGCTGAAATAGACGCTGGGAGAGCGAACCAACTGGCTGACAATAACCCGTTCCGCACCGTTGATAATGAACGTGCCGGTCTCCGTCATCAGCGGGAAATCCCCCATGAACACTTCCTGTTCCTTGACCTCGCCGGTCTCCTTGTTGATGAGCCGCACCTTTACCCGAAGCGGCGCCGCATACGTAACATCCCGCTCTTTGGCGTCGTCAACCGTATACTTCGGTTCACCCAGGCTGTAATCAATGAACTCCAGCACCAGATTCCCGGTGAAATCCTGGATCGGCGAGATGTCCTGGAACATTTCACGCAATCCTTCCTCCAAAAACCAATCGTACGATTTTTGTTGGATTTCAATCAGGTTCGGGACTTCGAGCACCTCGTTAATTCTTGCATAGCTTCGCCGAGTGCGTCGACCATACTGAACAAGATGTCCTGCCAACTTTACTCACCCCTCATGTCTACTCACTTAAAAATTGATTGCGAACCCTTGTTTGGAACCGTATAATGGAACCATACCTGCAGGATTCATCCATAAATAAAGAAAAGCCCTTATCGAATACTTTCGAAAAAAGAGCGCATTTATCCATGGTAGCTAGAACTCCCTACCAGTAGATTTGCCCAAAACGTACATATTATACGTCCACAAGCCCCGGTTTATACCTGCCGCACGCCTCCTCCCTCGTCAAATGCTTTCCAGAGAGCCGCGATCCGCCTGCATAATTTCACCGCCGGCATGCGCTTTGCCGGTCGATTTTCGACACTTGACATTTCAGCAAACTAAAGACAAAGAGCCTATCTTAATACTGACATTTTATAATAATACCATTCTCTCTTTGTGCTGTCAACACATCATTCCGATTTCCGTACCGCTTTCAGAATCCGGTAGCCCTTGTCCTTGCCGATCTCTTCCACTTCTCCGAACAGACTCTCGATCTTCGCGGCCGCCGAGGGCGCCCCTTGTTTCTTCTGAATGACTACCCATAGCGAACCATTCGGGCGCAGCTGATGATAGGCCTCTTCGAAGATGCGGTGCACCACCGCTTTGCCTGCCCGAATCGGCGGGTTGGTCAGAATACAATCAAAGGTACGGTCCATAACCGCAGCGAGTCCATCGCTCTCCTCGACCTGCACATTCCGGATCCCATTCGCCGCGGCATTCTCCCGCGCCAGTTCCACAGCCCGGCTGTTGATGTCAATCATCGTTACTTTGCCTTGCGGAGCCAGATGGGCGGCTGTTAATCCAATAGGGCCATAGCCGCATCCGACATCCAGAATTTCGCCGTCCGCCGGAATTTCCATAGCCTCGATAAGTGCCCGGCTTCCGTAATCGATATCCCCTTTGGAGAATACGCCGGCATCGCTCGTGAACCGAAACCGCCTGCCTCTCAGCGTCGCTTCAAGGGTACGACGATTATGGGCGACATCCGGCTTTTGCGAGTAATAATGCTGGGACAATGCTGATCCCCCTTCCCGTTATAAAACAAACCCCTTGAACAGGTTCAAGGGGTTTGCAGGAGTCCGGGGAGTTCCCCCGGTGCCGGAAAATTATTACTTCACTTCTACAGTAGCGCCGGCTTCTTCCAGCTTGGCCTTCGTAGCGTCGGCGTCTTCTTTGCCTACCTTTTCCTTGATCGGCTTCGGAGCGTTGTCTACCAGATCCTTAGCTTCTTTCAGGCCCAGACCTGTGATTTCGCGAACTACCTTGATAACGTTGATCTTCGATGCGCCAGCGTTAGTCAGGATTACGTCGAATTCAGTCTGTTCTTCTTCAACAGCGGCAGCAGCGCCTCCGCCCATTACAACCGGAGCTGCGGCAGTTACGCCGAATTCTTCTTCGATTGCCTTAACCAGGTCGTTCAGTTCAAGGACGCTCATGCCCTTGATTTCTTCCAAAATTGTTTCTTTGCTCATGAGTTAAACCTCCATTTTATAATAAAATTTTAGTGGGTTGTGCTGGAATCAAACGGCAAGCGGCTGATTAAGCGCTTTGCTCGTTCTTGTCGGCGACAGCCTTGACGGCCAGCGCGAAGTTGCGCATTGGAGCCTGAAGAACGCTAAGCAGCATGGAGAGCAGACCTTCGCGGGAAGGAAGCTCGGCCAGTGCCTTGATCTGTTCGGGACCAACTACACGTCCTTCTACAACGCCGCCTTTCAGCTTGAGCGCGTCGTTCTTCTTGGCGAAATCATTCAAAATCTTGGCCGGAGCCACGGCATCCGTCGTGCTGAACGCTACAGCGGTCGGACCGCTCAGGACTTCGTCCAGTTCGCTCAGTTCCGCCGCAGCCGTCGCGCGGCGCAGCAGCGTGTTCTTCAGCACTTGGAATTCAACGCCGGCTTCGCGAAGCTGCTTGCGCAGCTCGGTAACCTGCGCTACGTTCAATCCGCGGTAGTCAGCAACCACTGTTGTCAGGCTGTTTTGCAGCTTGCCAACAACGACATCAACCGCTTCTTGCTTAGCTTGGATCACTTTTGCATTTGCCAATGTATACACCTCCTGAAAATTGTTGAGACGGCCGATTCCGCTGCCGGAATCTCTGGCCGAACCTACGCAGGCATTAGAAAAGCCTCCGCAGAATCACGAAGGCTTGATAAAATCGAAGGCTGCCGTACGGCGGCAGCGCCTCTCATTTCTATCACAACACCTCGGTAGGAAATTAAGCTTCGCAGCACCTACTGTCTACGGTAAGCATATTCGAATTTTAAGAAAATCCGTAGTTCGCACAACTGTTATAGATTAGCAGAGTTCCTCCGAAGAGTCAACCCCTGATTATCTGTAAGAAGCTGTGTTCACGCGGGCGCTTGGTCCCATAGTCGAGGAGACAGCGATGCCCTTCAGGTATACACCCTTGGCAGCAGCCGGCTTCGCCCGGTTCAGAGCGTCAATCAGCGCCTTCAGATTCTCGTTCAGTTGAGCAGCTTCAAAAGACACTTTGCCGATTGGCGCGTGAATTTGGCCTGCTTTGTCCAGACGGTATTCGATCTTACCGGCCTTGATTTCTTGAACGGCCTTGGCAACATCAAATGTAACCGTGCCGGCTTTAGGGTTAGGCATGAGGCCTTTACCGCCGAGCAGACGGCCCAGTTTACCGACTTCGCTCATCATATCAGGTGTCGCTACGCAGACATCGAACTCGAACCAGCCCTGCTGGATCTTCGTGATCATGTCCTGATCGCCCACATAGTCAGCGCCGGCAGCTTCCGCTTCCTTCGCCTTATCACCTTTTGCAAATACCAGCACGCGCTGCGTTTTGCCTGTGCCGTGAGGCAGGACAACGACGCCGCGAACGGCCTGGTCTTGTTTACGAGGGTCTACACCAAGACGAACTGCAACTTCAACGGTCTCGTCGAACTTGGCAGTTGCGGCTTTCTTCACAAGCTCTACAGCTTCTGAAGGCTCGTAAGTCGCTTCGCTGTCAATCAGCTTGGCGGCTTCAACGTACTTCTTGCCGTGTTTAGCCATTATAATGTTCCTCCTTTGTGGTATTAGCGGAATGTCCTCCCACATATTGCGGCCGGATGGCCGGTTGAACAAGGACGGATTAGTCCTCGATCGTGATGCCCATGCTGCGGGCAGTACCTTCGACCATACGCATAGCAGCTTCAACGGAAGCAGCGTTCAGGTCAGGCATTTTTTGCTCAGCGATTTCACGCACTGCGGCGCGGTTCAGCTTGGCAACTTTCTTCTTGTTCGGTTCGCCGGAGCCCTTTTCTACCTTCGCAGCGATGCGGAGCAGAACGGCAGCCGGAGGAGTTTTGGTGATGAACGTGAACGAACGGTCTTCAAATACCGTAATTTCAACCGGGATGATCAGGCCAGCCTGGTCAGCGGTACGGGCGTTGAATTCCTTACAGAATGCCATGATGTTGACACCTGCTTGTCCAAGCGCCGGACCTACTGGAGGCGCAGGATTCGCTTTCCCTGCAGGAATCTGCAGTTTCACCATTTTAATAACTTTCTTAGCCATGAGTGACACCTCCTTGCGTAAGTAGTGGTATTCGGACGCTTAACGCATCCTCCCACAAGAAACCCTTGCGTGGGCTATATTTTCTCCACTTGAGTGAAATCCAACTCCAGCGGGGTTTCCCGACCAAACATATTCACATGAACCTTGATCTTGCTCTTGTCAGCCAAAATTTCTTCCACGGAGCCCACGAAATTCGCGAAAGGACCAACCATGATGCGTACGGATTCCTTGATCTCAAAGTCGATCTTCGGTTTCGGTTCCGACATACCCATATGCTTCAGGATCTGATCAACCTCTTCCGGAAGCAGCGCGGTCGGTTTCGAACCGGAGCCCGTTGAACCCACAAAGCCCGTAACGCCCGGCGTGTTGCGCACTACATACCAGGAATCATCCGTCTGGATCATCTCCACCAGGACATATCCGGGGTAAACCTTGCGCATGACCGTCTTTTTCTTGCCATCCTTGTTCACCAGTTCTTCTTCCATCGGAACAAGAACCCGGAAGATTTTGTCTTCCATGCCCATGGACTCAACGCGTTTTTCCAAATTGGCTTTGACTTTGTTCTCATACCCGGAATAGGTATGAACGACGTACCATCTTTTTTCCATATCAAGCCACCTGGGACCTCTCTAAATAATCCATTCGATCACAGCGGAAATACCGATGTCCAGAACCCAGAAGTAAATGGCGACCACCGTGATAGTACCCAGTACGATCAGCGAATAGTTGGTCAGCTCTTTACGGTTGGGCCATCGAACCTTCTTAAGTTCAGTCCAGCTCTCAGTGAAAAAGGAAAACAAAGACTTAAAACTGCGTTTCACGCCGACTACACCTCCAACAGACTATCTGGTTTCACGATGAGGAGTTTGCGCGTTGCAAAACTTGCAAAACTTCTTCAACTCCATGCGGTCGGGATGATTACGCTTGTTCTTGGTCGTCGCGTAGTTTCTTTGCTTGCAGCTTGTGCAAGCCAGAGTGATAATTACCCGCATGATTACACCTCCCGATTCGTTCCTCCGGCATGCCGAAGAACGCAAATATTGATCCTTGCCTGCAAACTGCGGTTCGGCTTCTCTCCAGCACCGCTAGAAGGCTGTCATAGACGGCTTTCTGTACAATGCTGAAAAAGGCCTCTGCCGTCTTTCGTGGATGGCATCCGAAAATTTAGGCCTACCCAAAACACTTTATCACAGTGCGAAGCTCCATGTCAACGCAAGAGTTGCCTGTTTCCTGGAGATTCCGCACCTTTCTCCGGCGCCGCCCAAGTCTTCGTCTCTTCCTTCTTCGATCCGCTGTGTACGAGTGATAGTATGGACCGAATCCATCAAAAAAAGACCCGTAAACCGAGTCTTCTTCCCGTTCATTATATCATTAATTGTCCCGAACTTCCAGATAGCGTTCCAATTTCCGCTTCACCCGCTGAAGCGCGTTGTCAATCGACTTCACATGCCGCTTCAGATCCTCGGCGATTTCCTGATAGGAGCGCCCGTCGAGATACAGCATAAGCACCTTGCGTTCCAGATCGCTGAGAATCTCCGCCATCTTGTCTTCGAGCCCGATGAACTCTTCCTGATTGATAATCAGCTCCTCGGGGTCCAGCACCTGCGAGCCGCAGATCACGTCCATGAGCGTCCGGTCTGAATCCTCGTCATAGATCGGTTTGTCGAGCGATACATAGGAGTTCAGCGGAATATGCTTCTGTCGGGTCGCGGTCTTGATGGCCGTGATAATCTGGCGGGTAATGCACAGCTCCGCAAAAGCCTTGAAGGAAGAAAGCTTGTCTCCCTTGAAATCGCGAATGGCCTTATAAAGACCGATCATGCCTTCCTGTACAATGTCTTCGCGGTCCGCGCCAATCAGGAAATAAGAACGGGCTTTGGCACGCACGAAATTACGGTACTTGTTGATCAAGTGTTCCAATGCGCCGCCGTCGCCGTCCCGGACGGCATCGACAAGGTCCTCATCGCTTATGAAATCATACTCGGACAGCATTAATTCCTTGAGGTCGACACTCACCAAGAATCCCCCCGGCTGCAACGCAAGACACATCGTCACTTCGCGAAATATACGAACAGTATATATTATGTTACCTTACACCGTCAACAAGACTTTGCCCAAAAACAATCATCAATAGCATAATATGACAATTGTTGCTTTTTGGTGAATTTTATCTACTGCCGTCTCCACTTCTCCAGCTTGCGGCGGATGTCGGCCGGCAGCTTTTGTTCCAGAGAGTGCCGGGAGAAATTTGTCCGGTCGGGGTCGATCGCCTGCTGAATTTCGCGCTGGTTCTCCTCGACCTCCACTTTAAGCTCGCGCGCCGACAGGCGCAGCGCCCCTTGGGCGAAGACTACATGCTGTTCGGTAAGATCGCTGGTCGCCACATAGATCTGGCGGCGCCGGTGGCTGAGTTCCCCCACCAGCCGCTCAATGCACTCGTCGGCCGTCTCCTTCTCCTTGGTGAAATACACTTCTACCTTGCCTTGGACAAAAGAGCGCCCCAGGCCGGGGACCCGGTAAGCGTCAAATACGGCAATCACCCGCCGGCCGGAGTAAGCCTGGTAATCGGCCAGCAGATCCAGCAGCCGGTCGCGCGCTTCCTGCATGCCTTCCTGGGCCAGGGCCGTCAGCTCCGGCCAGCCGCCGATCATATTGTAGCCGTCCACCAGCAGCACATCGCGCCAGTCCGCCATCGCGCTAGCCGCGCCGGCGACGAAGCACTTCGTACATGACGACGCCTGCGGCCACGGAAGCGTTCAGCGAGTTGATCCGGCCGCTCATCGGGAGTTTCAGCAGAACGTCGCACTTCTCGCGGATCAGCCGGCCCATTCCCTTCTGCTCATTGCCAATGACGACTGCCACGGGTCCGGTGAAGATATCCGAACCGAACAAGTCCTGATCAGTATCCACATCAGTGCCGACAATCCACACGCCCAGCTCCTTCAGTCGGTCAATGGTCTGTCCCAAGTTGGTAACCCGGGCCACCGGCACATATTCCACCGCGCCCGCCGAAGTACGGGAGACCGTCGCCGTAATCTGGGCCGAACGGCGCTTGGGTACGATAACCCCGTGAACGCCCGTGCAGTCGGCTGTCCGCAGAATCGAACCCAGGTTGTGCGGGTCTTCGATCTCGTCCAGCAGCAGCAGAAACGGCGGCTCGCCCTTGGCCTCAGCGGCGGCGAGCATATCCTCGACTGTCGAGTAGGCGAACGGAGCCGCCTGCGCGACTACGCCCTGATGCTGCAGCCCGGGCGCAAGCTGATCCAGCTTCCGCTTGTCGACATGCTGAACGATGACTCCGGCTTGGCGGGCTTCCGCCAGAATCGGCGCGGTCAGGTGCTTCTGGGCCGTCTCCGCGATCCAGATTTTGTTGAGGGTCCGGCCTGCGCGCAGCGCTTCCAGCACGGAGTGCTTGCCGGCCAGAATCTCCTCTTCGCTCTTGAATTCTTCTGTCATCTTGTTATTCCCTCCGGTTCTGTTGTTCCATATACGCAATGCCTCTATGAATTAATTCTTCCAGCCGCTCCTGTCTTCCCATGTAATACAAGTAGCCAATCAATGTCTCAAAAGCCGTGGCATGCCGGTATTCCAGCACATCCGCATTCTTCGGAATGGTGCCTGATTTGGCATTGCGTCCCTGCCGCACTTTGTCGCGCTCTTCCTCAGTAAGCTCCGGCTCCAGGAGAGTCAGCATTCGGGACTGCGCCTTGGCGGATACGTATCCGGTCGAACTGCGGTGCAGATGATGCGGCTTCAGGTTCGGCTGCGAGACCATATACTGCCGAATCGCCACCTCGTACACCGCATCTCCGACATAAGCCAGCACGATAGGCGGGATCAGGTTCACCGGCTTGGATGGAGGATAGGGGAACCAGCCCGGACCGCTCATTTGCGCTTCCACCGCACGCCCTGCGGCGTGTCTTCCAGAACGATGCCCATCGCCGCAAGCTGGTCGCGGATCTCATCGGAGCGCGCCCAGTTCTTCGTCTTCCGGGCTTCCGTCCGCTCCTCGATCAACCGCTCGATCTCCTCGTCCGCGCCTTCCTCGGCGGCCGGCTCCGCCACGATGCGCAGTACGCGGTTCATCGTATCAAAGGCATCCGCCAGCGCTTTCAGATCGGCGGCGCTCACTTCCGTCTCCGCCAGAATGCGGTTGACGAGCGCTACCCAATCGAACATCGCGGTAACGGCGTCCGGCGTATTGAAGTCATCCTGCATCTTCTCATGGTATCGGCCGACAATAGCCGTGAGCGAAGCCGTCAGCTCATCGCTGGCCGTTCCGGCGGCTGCGGCCTCCGGTCCTCCGGCCAGTTCCAGACGGTGGCGGAGGTTGCCGGCAGCCGTAGCGATGCGTTCGGCGCTCTTCTCGGCCGAGCTCAGCGCCTCTTCGGTGAAGTTCAGCGGATTGCGGTAGTGCGAGGAGAGCATGAAGTAGCGGATCGCGCCCGCCTTGTACCGCTCCCGGATGTCCTTGACGAGCAGCCCGTTGCCGAGCGACTTCGACATTTTCTCATCGCCGATGTTCAGAAAAGCGTTGTGCATCCAGTAATTCGACAAAGGCTTGCCGGTCAGCGCCTCGCTCTGCGCGCACTCGCACTCATGATGCGGGAACTGGAGATCGACTCCGCCTCCGTGAATATCAATCGTGTCTCCCAGGAACTCCCGCGCCATGGCGGAGCATTCGATGTGCCAGCCGGGCCGGCCCTTGCCCCAAGGGCTGTCCCAGGCAATCTCGCCGGGCTTCGCAGCCTTCCAGAGCACGAAGTCCTCCGGATTCTCCTTGCGCGCGTCCACTTCGATCCGGATGCCGAATTGCAGCTTGTCGAGCTGCTGGCCGGACAGCTTGCCGTAATCGGCAAACTTGGCGGTGCGGTAGAAGACATCGCCGCCTTTTTCGTAGGCATATCCCCGCTCTTCCAGCTCCCGGATGAAATCAATGATCAGCGGCATACTCTGGGTCACCCGCGGATTCTGCGTCGCCGGGCGAACGCCGAGACCCTCCGCATCCTCCAGGTAAGCCTGGATGAACCGTTCGGCCACTTCCGGCACCGTCAGCTCCATCTCCTCGGCCTTGCGAATCAGCTTGTCGTCCACATCCGTGAAGTTCGTAATGTACACCACTTCATAGCCGATCTGTTCCAGATAGCTTCGCACTACATCGAACACAATCATGGGTCTGGCGTTGCCGATATGAATATAGCCGTATACCGTCGGGCCGCACACATACATTTTGACCTTGCCTTCCGTCTGCGGAATGAAGGGTTCCTTGTGCCTCGACATCGTGTTGTAGATTAGCATGACCATTCTATTCAATCCTTTCTAAATCTCGTAATCCCCCTGATGATCGCCAAAAACCTGCTCGCTCTCCAGCCGCCGTTGCTCCCGCTGCCGTTCATCCGTTCCGAGCTGTTCCCGCAGCTCCTCGATCTCTCTCTGCAGAAAACGCAGCGAGTCGATGAACGGATCGGGCAGCTTCGTGTGGTCCAGCCGGTCGCTCACCCGCTCGCCGTTGCGCTTGACAATCCGTCCCGGGTTGCCGACTACAGTGCTGTTCGGAGGAACCTCGCGCAGCACGACGGCATTGGACCCGACATTGCTGTTGTCGCCGATCCGGAACGAACCGAGCACCTTCGCGCCCGATCCGATGACGACATTATTGCCGACGGTAGGATGGCGCTTGCCCTTCTCCTTGCCCGTGCCTCCCAGCGTGACGCCTTGGTAGATCACGACATCGTCGCCAATCTCGCAGGTCTCGCCGATGACAATCCCCATTCCGTGGTCGATGAACAGGCGCTTTCCGATGACGGCGCCGGGATGTATCTCGATGCCGGTCATGAACCGGCTGAACTGGGAGACCATCCGGGCCAGCGTGTAGCGCCGTTTCCGGTACAGAACATGTGCAATCCGGTGACACCAGATCGCATGGAGGCCGGCATAGGTGAAGATCACCTCGAACCGGCTGCGCGCCGCCGGATCATTGTCCAGCACCGCCCGGATATCGCTCTTCATCTCCTTCAACATCACGAATCCCCTCTTCATGACTATTCAGGTTATCTGGCGGTACGGCCGCCGGGCCCATTGGTTAACAAAAAACGCCCCTGCAGCCTCGGCTGCAGAGACGTCGGTACGCGGTTCCACTCTGCTTGGAGACCCGGATCGCCTGCGGCGTCGGGAGGTCTCCCTCTTGGGCCGCCCGGTAACGGGGGCGGATTCCGGTCCGGCCTAGCGTTCTCACCCGAAGGCCGGGGAGCGCGGTCAGCCGGACGGCTCACGGGTGCATTTCTGCGGCGGGCAGACGAATAACTCTCAGCCTGGACCCTCCGGGCCCGCGGTTACTCTCTCTGGTTGCTGCCCCGTCCGGCATACTTCTCCCGATCACAGCCGTTCATATGTCTTCATCTTATCCAAAAGCTCCCGCACTGACAAGGGGAGCGGGCCGCCCAAAAATCTTAAGCTCCCTTGATCTGCGCCTTCAAGCGGTCGACTGTAACGTCTCTGCCGAGCAGCGCAATCGTTGCGTTCAAATCCCGGCCATGCATCTGGCCGGTCAGAGCAACGCGGATCGGCATGAACAGCGCTTTGCCCTTGTGACCGGTCTCCTTCTGGACTTCTTTGATCCAGGCGGCAATCCCCTGCGGCGTGAACTCGCTTCCCGCCTCGATCTTCGCCAGGAAGGCGGACAGCACTTCCGGAACCTGCGGTTCCGCCAGGATCTGCGCGGCTTCCGTGTCCAGCTCCAGATGCCGGCGGAAGAACAGCGCCGACAGCTCTACAATATCGGAGGCGGCCACCATCTGCTCCTGATAGAGCGCTACCAGGCTCTCCGCCCACGCCTGCTGCTCGGAAGACAGCTCGGCCGGAAGGCGCGAGGCTTTCTGGAGATGAGGAATCGCCAGTGCCGCAATCCGCTTCGGATCGGCATTCTTGATATAATGGTTGTTCAGATGAGCCAGCTTATTCGTATCGAACACCGCCGGACTCTTGGACAGGCGGTCGGCATTGAAGATCGAGATCAGCTGCTCTCGGCTGAAGATCTCCTCTTCGCCTTCCGGCGACCAGCCCAGCAGCGCGATGTAGTTGAACAGCGCTTCCGGCAGATAGCCGAGCTCGTCATACTGCTCGATGAACTGGATAATCGATTCATTCCGCTTGCTGAGCTTCTTGTGGTCTTCGCCGACAATCAGCGTCATATGGCCGAAGACCGGCGCTTCCCAGCCCAGGGCTTCATAGATCATGAGCTGCCGCGGCGTATTGGAGATATGGTCCTCGCCCCGAAGCACATGCGAGATCTTCATCAGGTAGTCGTCGACTACTACCGCATAGTTATACGTAGGAATGCCGTCGCGCTTGACGATGACAAAATCGCCCATTTCGTCCGTCTGGAACGTAATCGTGCCTTTTACCATATCGTTGAACGTATAGGTCCGGTTCTCCGGTACCCGGAAGCGGATGCTCGCCGTGCGTCCTTCGGCCTCGTAAGCCGCACGCTGCTCCTCCGTCAGATTGCGGTGCTTGCCGGAATAGCGGGGCGTCTCGCCCCGGGCCAGCTGCTCTTCCCGTTCCGCTTCCAGCTCCTCTTCCGTACAGTAGCAGCGGTAAGCCAGACCTTGGTCCAGCAGCTGCTGGGTATAGGTACGGTAAATATCGAGCCGTTCCGTCTGCCGGTACGGACCGTATTCCCCGCCGATATCCACGCTCTCGTCCCAATCCATGCCCAGCCATTTCAAATATTTCAGCTGGCTCTCTTCGCCGCCGGCAATATTGCGCTTCAGATCCGTATCTTCAATGCGGATAATGAACTTGCCGCCCTGCGATCTGGCATACAGATAATTGAACAAGGCCGTTCTGGCATTGCCAATATGTAAATGTCCCGTCGGGCTCGGCGCATAACGCACCCGGACTTCGCTTCCCATAAATTATCTCCGCCTTCCCTTATGAACTCTAACTTAAGATGATAGCATATCCTGAACCAGGCAGACAATAGACTGGGCGGCGATTCCCTCGCCGCGTCCGGTAAAGCCAAGCTGTTCGGTCGTCGTTGCCTTGACGTTCACCCGGGAGACGTCCGCCTCCAGCGTCTTGGCGATCATCTCCGCCATAGCCGGAATGTACGGGGCCATCTTCGGACGCTGGGCGATAATAGTGGAGTCGATATTGCCGAGCCGGTAACCCTTCTCCCGGGCCATGCTCCAGACCCTCTCCAGCAGCTTCACGCTGTCCGCATCCTTGAAGGCGGGGTCGGTATCCGGGAAGTGCCGGCCGATATCCCCGAGTCCCAGCGCGCCCAGAATGGCGTCGCTGATGGCATGCAGCAGCACGTCGGCGTCGGAGTGGCCGAGCAGCCCCTTCTCATAGGGAATCGTTACCCCTCCGATGATGCATGGGCGGCCTTCCACCAGCTGGTGTACGTCAAATCCTTGTCCTACAGCGATCATGATGTTCTCTCCCCTGACGGTTTACTTGTAAATTCTGCGAAATCCAGATCTTCGGGCGTGGTAATCTTGATATTGGCGTAGCTGCCTTCCACGACGGCGACCCGGATGCCGGACCGTTCGGCGACGCTGGAGTCGTCCGTACCGACGAAGCCTTCCCGCTCCGCCGATTCATACGCCGCCAGCAGCTCGGACAGACGAAAAGTCTGCGGGGTCTGAATCGCCCACAGACTGCTCCGGTCGGGCGTCGATACGACAACCCCGCCGTCTACCTGCTTAATCGTGTCCTTGACCGGAACGGCCAGCACGGAGGCTCCGGTCCGCTGCGCTTCGAGGAAGCAGGCGTCGATCTGCGCCGCCTCCACGAACGGCCGGACCCCGTCGTGCACCATGACCCATTCCGTGCCAAGCGCCTTCAGGCCCCGGTGTACGGAATGCTGGCGTTCCGAGCCTCCCGGAAGGACAGCCGCTACCTTGGTCAGCCCATAGGCCTGTACCCATTCCTTGCAGCGTTCGACCTCTCCTTCTCCGGTTACGAGGATGATCTCGGAGATCCGTTCATGCCGCTGAAAGGCCTCCAGCGTATGAACCACGATCGGCTTCCCCCGAAGCAGCAAATACTGCTTGCTCTCCGCCGTGCCCATGCGCGTGCCTCTTCCCGCCGCTACAATGACGGCGCCTACTGCGTTTGACATCCCTGATGGCTCCTGTTCTTCACGTATATGCTCCATCATAACGCGTTTGGCTGCCGTTTCCAAGCCCGGCGCAGCTGACAGGCAGCGGCCCTCCCGGCGCTCCGTATCTTTACTGCGCCTTCTCCAGCAGCTTCGGCTTGGCAAAGATCATCCGTCCGGCCGAAGTCTGCAGCACACTTGTCACCAGTACTTCCATCGTGCTGCCGATGAAATCCCGGCCGCCTTCCACCACAATCATCGTCCCGTCATCAAGATAGGCGACGCCCTGACCGTGCTCCTTCCCGTCCTTGATAACCTGCACGACAATCTCTTCGCCCGGCAGCACCACCGGCTTGACGGCATTGGCCAGATCATTGATGTTCAGCACGGAGACTCCCTGCAGCTCGCACACCTTGTTCAGATTGAAGTCATTCGTAACCACCTTGCCGCGCAGCACCTTCGCAAGCTTGACCAGCTTGCTGTCTACCTCGGAAATTTCATCGAAGTCTCCTTCGTAGATCAACACTTTGACATCGAGTTCCTTCTGGATTTTATTCAAAATGTCGAGTCCGCGGCGTCCCCGGTTGCGCTTGAGCAGGTCCGAAGAATCGGCGATATGCTGCAGCTCCTCCAGCACAAATTCGGGGATAACAATTGTTCCTTCAATAAAACCGGTCTTGCAGATATCGGCAATCCGCCCGTCGATAATTACACTGGTATCGAGAATCTTGTGCTCTTCCGGCCCCCGGCCTTCCGGCTGCTCCGCGCGTCCCCAGTTCCCGGTTGCCCACAGCGCCGCCAGCTCCTGCTTCTTGGCAAGCCCGACGCGCAGGCCCGTATACCCGAGTGCGACTGCCGAAACGGCCTGCAGCACATCTCCCGTCCGTCCGAGCCAGGACAAGCCCGGCACGGCAAGCAGAGACAGAAGCAAGCCTCCCGTCAGCCCTGCCGCTCCCGCGGCCAGCTCATCCATCGGTATCCGGCTGCACCACTGCACCCATTCCTTCAGTCTGCCTCCGCCCCAACGAACGGAGACGGTTCCCGCCAACAGAAAAATAAGAGCTCCCACTACCGTAAACAACCATCCGCCGCCGACCGGCAGATGTTCCTTCAACCCGCGCATGCCAGCCGGGAAGTCTTCCGCCGCGGCCGCATACAGCGAATAACCGGCCCAGCCTCCCAGCAGCGCGGCTCCGCCTGCTGTCCATCTTTTCCACATTGCTTAAGGCGCACCTCCTGTAAAATACCTTCCTATCCCCAGTATGTTCCAATTTATCCTGCGGTAATCGTTCCGGTTCTCTATATTTTTACGGACTTCCGCCGCTTGAAAGGGCCGCAGGCACTGGCATATAATGAATGCAATTACATAATACCGGGGAGGAATTGGAATGAGCTCGCCAACTTTGCAGGATTTTCAGGATCAGGTAGCCGAGCTGCTGCTTCGCCATCGCAGTCTTTTGGACGTGCTGTCCAAGAACGGGCAGAGCAGCGCTTCGGTGAACCGGGCCGTCGTCAAGGCCATTACGGAGTGCGGGTGCATTCAGCTTCATGCCACGAAGCAGGTGTTCGAGCCCGGAGACAGCCTGGAGCAGGCCAAGGAGCATGCCGGTACACATGTCGAAGGCGAATTATGCGAGAACTGCCGCGAAGTCATTGGCTCCGAGCTGGGTCGCGAGCTGTTCTATATGTCCGCCCTGTGCAATCTGCTTGGTATTCGTATGGACGAAGTGGTTGCCAAGGAGTCGCAGAAATGCGCCACGCTTGGACTGTTCAATATGTCGTAGCCATCCCCTCTGTCCGGGTCCTTATACTAAATGCCAGAAAGAGCCGGCCATGCCCTGACAGCATGACCGGCTCTTCCTCTTCTATCTTGCTCTATTAATTCTCCGGATTGTCCAGAATCAGACTCTCGCTGTTCCCGAACAAATCATCAACCCAGTAATTCCGGCTGGAAGAGCGGATCCACCACTGCTGCTCCTGGCCGGGCTTGGGAGTAATGACGTACGTATTGCTCGATGTGCTGTTGGACTCCTCGGTTCCGGGATACGCATACTCTTCCTCTGCCGTGATCCGGACTCCATCCTCATAGAATTCAATGTTATCCGGCGCTACCGCTACCCGCACGAGGCGAACTTGACGGCCGGGAGTCTCCGGCACCTCGCTGAAGGTCTGGTAAGCATCTCCGTCGGGGTCCAGTCCCGTAAGCAGCGAGGAATCGGCGGCATTGTAAGCCTTGGTCCAGGAGACGTTGGCTTCCAGCAGCAGCTTCGCCGCCTGCGCCGCTACCGAATCCTTCAGCAGGGTCTCCAGCTCAATGTCGTCCGTCTCCGACGCTTCCCAGGTCCGGCTCTGCTCGACCGGCATCCCCAGATAAGTGCCTTTGGCTTCCACCTTAAGTTCGGCGGGCTTGGGCACAATGGAGAGGGTATGGTCGTCGCCGTCTTCGGCCTGAGGCAGCTCCTTGCCGTTCAGCGTATAGGTGATGTCGGCAAAAGTTGGAATCTCGACCCGCAGACCGCTCTCCAGCCGGTCATACAGGTAGATCTCCTCTGACGATGTATTCAGCAGGTCCACGGTTCCTTCCAGCGTTTCACTGCCGCCGTAAGGATTGGTTACCTTCGCCTGATAGGAATAGACGGCGGGCCACAGCGAGTTGAAGGTCCCCTGCGCGCTCTCCAGCGTCTCCAGCGATCCGCCTGCCGTCCAGTCTTCTCCCTGCTCCATAGTTACCTCGGCCGGAGTCACATTAAAGACCCAGCGGGTCCCCCGCCAGCTGCTTTCTTTGACAAAATAGACAGGAGCTCCGTCGCCATCTCCGTCCGTCCCGTAATCGGAGTCCTCCTCCGCCTCCTGCTCGGCGGCATAGAGCGCATCCTTGAGGTAGGACTCATATCCGTAAGCCGTTTCGTCATTAAACGCCTTACGGAACGCCTCCACGCGGTCCTCCGCTCTCATCGCGGTATTGGAGTCATCCAGATAGGTCAGCAATTGGTCCACGTCCCGGGCTGTAACCGCCGCCTGCAGCTTCTCCTCCAGCTTGGCCGGCGAAGAGGGTCCATATGTAAAATGAAAGAGGCTGTAGGTTACTGCCGCCGCCCCTACGATGCCGACGGATACAGCGGTAATCACCTTAGTCTTCCGGCTCCAAGGCCGGCGTGCGGCTTTGGCGGGCGGAGCCGGCCGGAAGCCGGTCTGCTGCACCGGCGCTTGGGAGACAGGCTGTCCGCATTCTCCGCAGAACCGGGCATTCTCCTCGATTTTGGCACCACAATTTCCACAAAACACAATGAATGACCCCCGATTAAATGACAATAGCGGTTACCAGCATAAACAGCAGGAAATAGACCGCAATGCTCAGCGTGATGAAAGAGAAGCGCCGTTCCCGGGATACCCGGAAGATATCCGACGAAGATATAACGGTCGTGGTCAGGGCTGCAATCAGATTCACCAGCAGCACCAGCGTCGCCAGACGCAGATTGATCAGGGTGCAGAGCGCCGCCACCACAAACCCGGCGCCGAACGTATACTGCATGCCGCCTATGTATGTAACGACTTCTTTGGCCGTCAGTTTCCGGCTTCCCCGCCATTGACCGATCAGCCAGACGGAAGCCGTCAGGACCAGGATGGAGACCAGCCCGAGTACAAACACTCTTCCCATTACGGCCGAACTGACAGCACTGCTCGGCTCGAACAGATCATAATAGTCGTCATAGCCGCCGAATCCGCCGAACACGCTGCCTATGATATCAAAGATCTTCTTGTTCAGCGCCCAGGCCCAGATCATGAAGCCAAGCAGCGATGCCACCAGACCCAGCAGGCCGTTAACAAAATCTTTCTCCGGCTGCAGGGTCGCTGCACGCTCCGGATTCTTCATCAGGTACAGCATCGTATTGAAATTCACCTGCTGCGGTCTCACCTGAGGCTGCATAGCGGCTCCGCCGTTCCACGCTCCCTCGTTTCCTGACCACCCCGCCGCGACCTCCTCACAGACATGCGGTTCTCCCTCTGTCAACTTCTGTCCACACTTCGTACAAAACGCCATTCTTTTCCCCCCTGTGTAATCGGTGCAGTATTCTTATGAGTCTACGTGCCCATTTCATCATAACCCATAATTTAGGCCAAAAGAAGTAAGAAATAACCATATAGGCCCGGAGGAGCGTAAGGAGACAAAAAAAGAACTCTTCCCGCCCTGGTAAGGGAGAAGAGTTCTCTTTAGGTAAAGGTCTTTAGCCATTCTTGGAATGATAGACTTCATCCTCGGAACGGCCTCTGCGGCGCCGCCGCCGGCGGGCGGAAGCTGCCACCCGGTCCACATTCTGCTTCATGCCATAGAGCGCATAGAGCGCAAGCAGCACAAAGATCATCTTCGAGATCTGTTCCGGGAACATCACCGCAACCGCAACGGCGATAATGATCACGATCGGAGCGCCGGCCAGAGCTTTCTTCGGCAGACCGATTTTCTTGAAATTCGGATATTTCACGGTGCTCACCATCAAGTAGCAGAGCAGCAGAGAAGAGACAATCATGAACGGCGGCGATACGTCCTTATGGAACAGGGACAGCGTAGCCAGCACGCCTCCGGCCGCCGGAATCGGCAGACCGATGAAATAGCCGGGAACCCCCGGGCGGACATTGAACCGGGCCAGACGCAGAGCGCCGAACACCGGGAACATGGCCGTTACAGACCAGGCCAGGGCAGAGTGCAAGTCCTGCAGGCTGGTTACATACATAATAAGTGCGGGGGCCACGCCGAATGAGACGACGTCGGACAGGGAATCCAGCTCTTTGCCGAACTCGCTCTCCGCATGGAGTGCGCGGGCAACCCGTCCATCCAGTCCGTCGGCCAGCATCGCGATAATGACCATGATGGAAGCCAGGCCGATTCTCCCGTCGAGTGCCAGCATAATACCAAACATTCCGAGCATCAGATTCATCAGCGTAAATATACTCGGAATCGATTTCTGTATCATTTCTTCACCTCTTGTATTCATTGGGCCTAGGGAAATATCCAACATTAGGTGATTGTATGTGATTTACATTTGTCTGTCAATAAGAACCTGTTTTTGCAGACGTTTTAAACCTTCCTGAATGCCCCGTGCCCGCGCCTCACCGATCCCGTCCACTTCGTCCAGCTCCGCAATGCTTGCCGTCATCAGGTTCGGCAGCATCTCGAACCGCTCCACCAGATTATGAATAATGACATTGGGCAGTCGGGGAATCTTGTTCAGCAGCCGGTAGCCGCGCGGCGTGACCGGTTCCTCGGCAGCGATCGACGTGGACGGATAACCCAGCAGCCGCGCGATATGGATGTCGTCCATCAGCTCATCGTCGCTTGCCCGTTTCAGCCCGTTGATAATCTCGCGGATCTTCTCCTCTTCCTCTTCACGGGCGTAGTCCCGGTAGAGCAGCCAGGCTTCTTCTTCCGTATTGCCGACCAATTCTTCCATCTGCATGCTGATGAGCCGGCCTTCGTTCCCGAGCTCGTTGATGTAGCGCTTGATCTCGGTCTTGATCCGAAGCACCATCTCCACGCGCTGTATCACGCCAACCACCTCGGGCACCGTGACAATTCCTTCATACTCAGAAGCCGACAGATTGGTCAGCGACTGCGTCAGCACCGCCTTGTATTTCTCCAGCGTCTGAATGGCCTGGTTCGCCTTGGTGAGAATCACCCCGATTTCCTTCAGCGCATAGCGGATCGAGCCTTGGTAGAGCGTGATGATGTTCCGTCTCTGCGAGATGGAAACCACCAGCTTGCCCGTCTGCTTCGCTACCCGCTCGGCTGTCCGGTGCCGGATGCCGGTCTCGATCGAAGAGATCGAGGAATCGGGGATCAGCTGGGTATTGGCGTACAATATTCGTTTCAGGTCCTCGCTCAGAATGATGGCGCCGTCCATTTTGGCCAATTCATACAGATAATTCGGGGAAAAATCGCAATTGATCGAGAATCCCCCGTCCACGACCTCCATGACCTCCGGGCTGTAGCCGACCACAATCAGCGCGCCCGTCTTGGCCCGCAGTACGTTCTCCAACCCTTCGCGAAAAGGCGTTCCCGGCGCGGCCAGCCTGAGCAGGTCGTTCATATTGTCCAGTTGTTCCTTCATGTCTCCCGCCCCCTAATCCAGTGCGACCGCTAACGCTTCCGCCACGGTATTGACTCCGATAATTTGGATATCCTTCGGATGCTTCCAGCCTTTCATGCTCTTCTCCGGCATAATGACCCGCCGAAATCCGAGCTTCGCCGCCTCCTTCACCCGCGTCTCGGCCCGCGAGACGCCTCTGACTTCGCCCGTCAGTCCGACTTCGCCGAAGAACACGTCGTAGGCCTTGGTCGGAATGTCGCGGAAGCTGGAGGCGATGCTGACGGCGACCGCCAGATCAATGGCCGGTTCATCCAGCTTCACGCCGCCGGCCACATTCAGATAAGCGTCCTGGGTCTGCAGGAACATGCCCATCCGTTTCTCCAGCACGGCGATAATCAGCGCCATCCGCTGGTGGTCCATGCCGGTGCACATCCGCCGCGGAGACGGAAAATGGGTAGCCGCCACAAGCGCCTGCAGCTCTACCAGCACCGGCCGCGTTCCTTCCATGCTGGCCACCACCGTTGATCCGGCGACGCCAAGCGGCCGCTCGGAGAGGAAGAGCTCCGACGGATTCTCCACCTCGCGCAGTCCGTCCTCGCCCATCTCGAAGATGCCAATCTCGTTGGTAGAGCCGAACCGGTTCTTCACGGCGCGCAGCAGACGGTACGTGTGATGGCGTTCGCCTTCAAAATACAGCACGCAGTCCACCATATGCTCCAGCATCCGGGGACCGGCGATAGCGCCTTCCTTGGTAACATGTCCGACCAGCACAGTCGCAATCCCCCGGACTTTGGCAATCCGCATGAACCGGGTCGTACATTCTCTGACCTGGGAGACGCTTCCGGGAGCGCTCGTTACTTCCGGCAGATAGACCGTCTGGATCGAGTCAATGACCAAGAACTGCGGCTGAATCGCCTCTATCGCTTCCTCGATGCTCTCCATGTTGGTCTCGCACAGAACGAACAGTTCGGCGGACAACGCCCCGAGCCGATCGGCGCGAAGCCGGGTCTGACGCACGGATTCTTCACCGGAGATATACAGGACCCGAAGGCCTTGGGCTGTCAGCGCATGAGAAGTCTGGAGCAGGAGCGTCGACTTCCCGATACCGGGGTCGCCCCCGACCAGCACAAGCGAACCGGGCACGATGCCGCCGCCGAGAACCCGGTTTAATTCCCCGATTCCGGTCAGAATGCGCGGTTCCTGATCGCTCTCTATACTTATGATCGACTGCGGCTTTTCTTTACTATGAAAAAGAGGCGTGTTCATCCCCTGCGTTTTGACGACGCTTTCGGTTTCTTCCACCATCGTGTTCCACGCTTGGCAGCCCGGGCATTTGCCGAGCCACTTCGGAGATTCGGTTCCGCATTCGGTACAATAGAATTTGGTTTTTGGTTTGGCCATGATACTCTCCTTCTAATTGCTCAGCCTATTTAAAAGTTTACCATCTCCGCCTGTCAAACGAAAGGGGAGGACCGAGCGAATCCCGGATTCCCTGAACGTGCGGACCCGCAAAGCTTCTGAAACGGAGCAAAGTCCGCATCCCGTTGCCGGGAGCGGACTTTGCTCTATACTCTCTATACGGTTAACTATCTGTGCTTAGCGTACCCGGCTTATTCCTGATCGCCTTCGCCGGACAGCGCCGGTTCCGTCTTCTTGACAGTCAACTCGCCGTTCTCGATGTCGATGTTCAGCGAATCTCCCTTGGAGATATTGCCCTTCAGCAATTCTTCCGACAGACGGTCCTCGATGTGCTTCTGAATTGCCCGGCGCAGCGGACGGGCGCCGAACTGCGGATCATAGCCTTCTTTGGCGAGGAAGGCTTTAGCCTCGTCGGTCAGATGGAAGTCGACGTCGTATTCGCGCAGACGCTTCCGCAGCTCTTCGGACATCAGCGTGACGATCTCCGCAATATGCTTCTCTTCCAGCGAGTGGAAGACGATGATTTCGTCGATCCGGTTCAGGAACTCGGGGCGGAAGCTCTTCTTGAGCTCATCCATAACCTTGCCCTTCATGTTGGTATAGTCCGCGCCGGCATCCTGAACCGCCGTGAAGCCCAGCGTCGAATTGCGCTTGATCGCCTCGGCTCCTACGTTGGAGGTCAGAATGATCAGCGTGTTGCGGAAGTCAACCACGCGGCCCTTGGAGTCGGTCAGACGTCCGTCTTCCAGCACCTGAAGAAGAATGTTGAATACTTCCGGGTGAGCCTTCTCAATTTCGTCCAGCAGCACTACAGAGTACGGCTTGCGGCGGACCTTCTCGGTCAGCTGGCCGCCTTCTTCATAGCCGACATATCCCGGAGGCGCCCCGACGAGACGGGATGTGGAGTGCTTCTCCATGTATTCCGACATGTCGATCCGGATAACGGCATTCTCGTCGCCGAACATGGCTTCCGCCAGGGCGCGGGCGAGTTCCGTCTTGCCGACGCCTGTCGGGCCGAGGAAGATGAACGAGCCCATCGGACGCTTCGGATCCTTCAGACCGGCTCTGGCCCGGCGGATCGCCCGGCTGACCGCCTTGACGGCTTCATCCTGGCCGATAACCCGGTCATGCAGGAGAGCTTCCATATTGAGCAGACGCTCGGTCTCCTCTTCCTTCAGCTTGCTGACCGGAACACCGGTCCAGCTGGCCACCACCTGGGCGATATCCTCCGGCGTGACCTCGGAATCGGCACGGCCCTGCTTTTCCTTCCACTGGTTCTTGGTAATGTCCAGCTCTTCCCGGATTTTCTGCTCCGTATCGCGAAGAGCGGCCGCTTTCTCGAATTCCTGGCTCTGGACGGCGGCGTCCTTCTCCTTGCGGATATCATCCAGACGCGTCTCCAGCTCTTTCAGATTCGGCGGAATCGTGTACGAGTTCAGCCTTACCTTGGAACCCGCTTCGTCGATCAGGTCGATGGCCTTGTCCGGCAGGAAGCGGTCCGTAATGTAACGGTCCGACAGCTTAACGGCAGCTTCAATCGCTTCGTCGGTAATCTTCACGCGGTGGTGCGCTTCATAACGGTCGCGAAGTCCGTACAGAATTTGAATGGCTTCCTCCGGCGAAGGCTGGTCTACGGTAATCGGCTGGAACCGGCGTTCCAGCGCGGCGTCCTTCTCAATGTACTTGCGGTATTCATCCAACGTGGTTGCCCCGATGCATTGCAGTTCGCCCCGGGCCAGCGCCGGCTTCAGGATGTTGGAAGCGTCGATTGCGCCTTCCGCCCCGCCTGCGCCAATCAGTGTATGCAGCTCGTCGATGAACAGGATGATGTTGCCCGCCTGGCGGATCTCATCCATGATCTTCTTGAGACGGTCCTCAAACTCCCCGCGGTATTTGGTGCCGGCCACGACCGAGCCCATGTCGAGCGTCATGACCCGCTTGTCGCGCAGCGTCTCCGGAATTTCGTTGTTGATGATCTTCTGGGCCAGGCCTTCGGCGATTGCCGTCTTGCCGACGCCGGGTTCCCCGATCAGCACCGGATTGTTCTTCGTCCGGCGGCTCAGCACCTGAATGACGCGCTCAATCTCCTTGCTGCGGCCGATTACCGGGTCCAGATTTCCGTCCTTGGCGTAGGCCGTCAGATCGCGGGCCAATCCGTCCAGCGTAGGCGTGCTGACATTTGCCGTTGAGCCGCTGTGGCTCGAAGTCGCTTCGTTGCTTCCAAGAAGCTGCAGCACCTGCTGGCGAGCCTTGTTCAAGCTGATGCCGAGGTTATTGAGAACGCGGGCGGCTACGCCTTCGCCCTCACGGATCAGTCCCAGCAGAATGTGCTCGGTTCCGACGTAGGTGTGACCCAGCTTCCGGGCCTCATCCATCGAGAGTTCAATCACCTTCTTCGCACGCGGCGTATAGGCGATATTGGTCGGCTGCTCCTGGCCGCGGCCAATCAGCGTCTCCACTTCATCCTGGATCTTCTCCAATCCAAGCCCGAGACCGATCAGCGCTTTGGCGGCAATGCCGTCGCCTTCCCGGATCAGGCCGAGCAGAATATGTTCAGTTCCAATATTATTGTGTCCAAGCCGCACAGCTTCTTCCTGTGCCAGCGCAAGCACTTTTTGCGCTCGTTCCGTAAATCTCCCAAACATCATATCTCCTGCACCTCCATGAATTAATTAAATCGAACCGTGAATCCAATCTATAATCAATGTGTGGTACCCAACGTTTCCCGGAGCAGCTTCGCCCGGTACATATCCAGCTCGGTCGGATGCATCTCATCCCCGAACGTCTTCTGCAGAAAGCCCGGCTGCGTCTTGACGTTAAGCTCGTTAAGCACGGCGATGGAAGGACTCTTCAGAATGCCGAGGTCTACGCCGAGCCTTACATCCGACAAGCGCTGCGAGGATTCTTTCAAATCCATGACGGCGGCGTACGAGAGAATGCCGAAGGAGCGCATAATCCGGTCCGTAATCCGCAGCGCCGAAGACGAATCCTGAATCAGCCGCTGACGGGCATTGCGCTCATGCTCGATGATTTGCAGCGCCACCTCATGCAGATTGTCGATGATCTCTTCTTCGCTCTGTCCGAGCGTAATCTGGTTGGAAATCTGAAAGAGATTCCCTACAGATTCGCTGCCTTCCCCGTAAATTCCTCTAACTGTGAGCCCTACCTGGTTAACGGCGAGCAGGATGCGGTTGATCTGCTGCGTCATAACGAGCGCGGGCAGATGCATCATGACCGAAGCTCTGAGCCCGGTGCCGACATTCGTCGGACAGCTGGTCAGAAATCCCCTCCGGTCGTCAAAAGCGTAGTCCACGGACGCCTCGAACAAATCGTCGATGGCCGTCGCGCGTTTCCAGGCATCCCGGACTTGGAAGCCCGGGAACAGGCACTGAATCCGCAGGTGATCCTCTTCGTTAATCATAATGCTGACGGATTCGTCTTCATTGATCAGAACCGCCCCGCCGCGGGATTCCTTGGCCAGATTCGGACTGATCAAATGCTTCTCGACCAGCACCCGCTTGTCGAGATCTTCCAGTTCGTCAAGTCTCAGCGCCTGAAAAACACCGTAGTCGTTCGGTGTGCCGCCCAGGACCGGGGTCAGAATTTCCCTAACCGATTCAGCCTGCTCGGCCGAAGCAATCAGCGGAAAAGGATGATGCTGAATATTGCGGGCGATGCGCACACGGCTGCTGACCACAATTTCGGAGTGGTCGCCTCCGCTGCGCATCCAGTCGCTTAGCGCATGTTCGGTGAACCGAAGATCTGGCATCGCGCATCCCCCTTTGTTCTTATGACTTTACTATTGCGCCATTTCTTTTTCAAGTCGGCGGATCTGGTCGCGAAGCTCGGCTGCCCGCTCGAACTCTTCCTGTTCAATGCTGACTTTCAGCTGGCCCTTAAGCTCGTCGATTTGGCGGCGGAACGTAATGCGGGCGCCGGCCCGTCTGGGCACTTTGCCGACATGGTTTGTACTGCCGTGCACTCTTTTGAAGAGCGGGTCCAGACTCGGGTCAAAATATTTATAACAAGAGCTGCAGCCAAAACGCCCAAGCTTGCTGAACTGGCTGTATGTCATTCCGCATTCCTCGCATTTGGCCTCCTGGCTGCCCGCCGCAGCAGCGGCCTTATCCTTACCCGCGCTACCGAGATCCAGAAGCCCCGACAGAAGACTGTGGATAGAGAACCCGCTCGGCGTCCCCGGAATCATCTCGCCTTTCTCCCGGGCGCAGCTTTCGCAGATATGGAACTCCGTCTTCTGTCCATTGACAATTTTGGTGAAATGAAGAGTTGCCGGCTTAACGCCGCATTCCTGACAGATCATTGAAGCATTCCTCCTTCGAGACCGAACAGCTTACTTGCTCATCAGGGAAATCAGCATGGCTTTCATCAGCTTGGCCCGGATTTCATCGCGGTAAGGCAGCTTAACCGCCAGACTCTCCCGCGATACGGCGGCGCGCATCAGACAGGCTTCGCGCTTGCTTAAGAAACGCGCTTCTTCCAATTGATAGATCAGCCCTTCGGCGGTGTTCTGATCGATTTTGTCGCCGATGGTGCCGTTCAGGTGGGCATGCAGCGCTAAATGCTGGGGGAGCTCGATCCGCTGAATCCGGATATAGCCACCGCCGCCGCGTTTGCTCTGTACGAGATAGCCCTTCTCCAGGGTGAAGCGGGTGCTGATGACGTAATTAATCTGGGAGGGAACACAGGAGAACTGGTCCGCCAGATCATTGCGCTGAATCTCGACCGCCCCTTCGGGACTCTCCAGCAGCATGCTCTTTAAATATTGTTCAATGACATCCGAAATATTGCGCATCATCTTATCCTCCTCTGCTTAACCATTCATCCTTGGCCCGAATCGCCCAGAATGCGGCGCAATATCGAAATATGGAGGCTTCGATAAGAATCCCGGAGAGGGATTCCGAGAAGACGTACTTCTAATCTCTAGTGTGACCATCTCGGGAATGGAATCATGCACGAATAACGGCCGTCCTTCTCGTTGACTTTGACTTTCTTTGACTTTATTATAGCATATTTTTTGGATTTGCCAAGGTCTCTCAACTCGCAATCAGAAAAAATCGAACAGCATGGTCTGCGCTCCCGGTACGGCTGCTCCCAAAAATCTTCGTATCTCCGGATTCCCCGACATCTTCCCGCAAGCAGACATTTCTTCTACCGTGCGATAGCCCAGTAATACGGCCGTAAGCGTCCCAATATCGGTATGCACATCCGCCCGTTTCTGCCCATCGCCAATCCGTTCCGTCTTAGGTGTTCCATCCTCATTTACAGTGATCTTCCATAATCCTTGATTCCAGGGAGCCTGCTGATCTGTCAGCGATAGATGAAAAGAACATGCGGCCGCCGGGGCGAAACGGTACTTCGCCATGAAGGCTTCCATATCTACAATCCGGGCCATGAAATAGGGATGAATCTCCTGGGAAATACGAGGATCATCTAACAGATAAGGCAGATAATCATCGGAAGGAACCCTGTTCATCTCCGCGTGAGTAACCATAGAGTCATGATTGGATATGAAGCTCCATAAGCCGCGCCGTGCTTCTTCCCCCGAATAGACAAATTCTCCGATAAGCAGCGTTCTGTCGGCAATCCGGTACAGCAAGTACCCTTCGGCCTCTCCTTTATCCGTGTAATAGACGGCGCATTGATTGCCGTGGCCCAGTACGGTTCGTTCCCACCATTCCTCGTTCCGTATAAGCGCTCCATTATAGGCGGAAGCGAACCGATGATAAAGGGCATTAAGCTGTTTCAACTCCGGCTTTCCCCGTTTCACCTCACCGCTAACTGCAGGCCAGGACGGGAATTGAGCTGCCGGAATCCGATATTTTTTGCACTCGCAGAATACTTCCCACCCAAATCGCCGGTAGAACGGAACTTTAAAAGGATGCAAGAAGGACAAAACTTGCCCTTCCTTTCTCATTCCTTCCAGCGCCTGCTTCAGCAAATGCTCAACAAGTCCCTGGCGGCGATTCTCCGGCCAGGTTGCCACTCCTGCAATTCCTCCCATCGGTACAGCCTTTCCTTGGAGAAAGACCTGGAATGGGAGCCGGGTGTAATGAGCCAACAAGGCGCCGGAATCGTCAAAAGCACCCCATACCTGCTCGGGGCGGAAGCGCTCCTTGGCTTTGACCCGCTCTTCCTGCGGAAAGGTGAACTGAAAGGCATATTCGTCCAGGCTGGTGCTCGCTTCGAACTCTTCATGAGTAAGCTGTCTAATCTTCATGTTCATTAATCAGGGGCCTCCTGCGCATAGAATAATTCTCCATCTCATCCGAGTCTCTCAAAGTCCTAATAGAATGTCAAACTATACAGCCTGTGGATGAAATTCTGAATTGCCCACAGAATAGTCTTTCCTATCCACAGGTTGTTCATAATTATTCACAAAATAGCTTGTTTTGTCCCCAACTCGCTTCTTGTTATTCACATTCTGGGGTTATCTTCTTTTTAAAAAGGGTTCTTCCACAGCTTGTCCGTCAAGCGAGGACGCAGCTGCTCCATTATCCCCAGCCCCTCTGGCGAATCGAAGGATTCTTTCCACACTAAAAATAGATCCCTGCGCAACTCGAACGCAGGGATGAACGCAACAAAAAACCACCGCCGGTAGATCGGCAGTGGTTATCTGTGCTTGGCGGCGTCCTACTCTCCCAGGACCCTTCGGTCCAAGTACCATCGGCGCTGG
>NZ_JAVFHT010000018.1:0-71933 GCF_031470375.1 Paenibacillus glufosinatiresistens | reverse complement strand
GCGGTCGTGGCGAAGGGGTTAACGCACCGGATTGTGGCTCCGGCACTCGTGGGTTCAAGTCCCATCGATCGCCCCATCTATTCATTTAATGGGGATTAGCCAAGCGGTAAGGCAACGGACTTTGACTCCGTCATTGCATAGGTTCGAATCCTATATCCCCAGCCATTTATGCGGACGTGGCTCAGCGGTAGAGCATCGCCTTGCCAAGGCGAGGGTCGCGGGTTCGATTCCCGTCGTCCGCTCCATTCTATTTCATATGGCGCCATAGCCAAGTGGTAAGGCACAGCTCTGCAAAAGCTCTATCCCCAGTTCGAATCTGGGTGGCGCCTCCAACTTTATTGGAAATGATCCCATTTCCTTTTTCTTTATGTGCCGGTGTGGCGGAATGGCAGACGCGCGCGACTCAAAATCGTGAGGGAAACCGTGGAGGTTCGAGTCCTCTCACCGGCATTACAATTCCGTTGATTGAACGGTGAAAAGAACGCTGATTTATCGCTGACTATAGCGATGAATCAGCGTTCTTTATGTTCTAATCTTGGCCCGAGATTCTACAGCAGAAGAAGAATATGAGAATCGATCAATATTAGCTTACTTTAGGTCATGGACTTTCAGCTAGCCGGTTATCTATAATCGAATTGTTTCCGCATATCTGTAAGCGCTTTACTGATACTGCAAATCTAATTTTATTATAAGGGGGAGCACTGTGACAAACCGCCAAGGGGTTAATCCCTATCTTCCTTCCTGGGAGTATGTTCCGGACGCTGAGCCATATGTGTTTGATGGACGGGTTTATATTTATGGATCGCATGACCGTTTTAACGGCCATGCCTTCTGTCTGAATGATTATGTCTGCTGGTCTGCTCCTGTGGAGAGTCTTGCCGATTGGAGATACGAAGGGGTTATCTACCGTGCTGCAGATGATCCGTTAAATCCTGAAGGGAGCATGTGCTTGTATGCGCCGGATTTAACGGTAGGCCCTGACGGGAGGTACTATCTCTACTACGTGCTTGACAAGCTCCCCATTGTTTCGGTGGCAGTAAGCGCTACTCCGGCCGGTCCATATCAATTCTACGGGAATGTCAGATATGCCGATGGTACGCTCCTTGGAGAACGGGAAGATGACGAGCCCCAATTTGATCCGGGGGTACTTACGGAAGGAGAGCGGACCTATCTCTATACTGGCTTTTGCTCACCGGAGGATTCCTCCCGAAGCGGAGCCATGTCCACAGTGCTAGGTCCGGACATGCTGACGGTGCAGGAAGAGCCTGTGTTTGTTGTGCCAAGCAAGCAGAGAAGCACAGGGAGCGGCTTTGAAGAACATGCCTTCTTTGAAGCGCCTTCCATCCGGAAGCGGGGCGATATTTATTATTTGATCTATTCTTCAACGGCTATGCACGAACTGTGTTATGCGACGAGCCATCATCCAACTAAAGGATTTCAGTATCGTGGCGTAATCGTAAGCAATTGCGAACTTCATATCGATACGTATAAGCCGGCGAACAAGCCGATGTATTACGGCGGGAACAACCATGGCAGTATCGTTGAAATTCAGGGGAAATGGTACATTTTTTATCATCGTCATACCAATGGTACGGCTTTCTCCCGCCAAGGCTGTCTCGAACCGATTGAGTTCTTGGAGGATGGGACGATTCCCCAAGTGGAAATAACCTCCTGTGGCCCTAACGGTGGGCCGCTTGAAGGGCGTGGAGAATTTCCGGCCTACTTGGCCTGCCATTTATTTTGCAAGGATGAGGAAATGTATACCGGCGGTTTTGGCAGCATAGGAGCATGGATGGACAGCCGTTTTCCCAAAATCACGCAGGACGGAAGAGACGGCGACCCGGAAATCGGCTATATCGCCAATCTGACGGACTCCGCAACTGCTGGCTATAAGTATCTGTATTGTGAAGGCATCGGGAAAGTTCGGATTCAAGTGCGCGGTTACTGCCACGGATATTTTGAAGTGCGAACGGCTTGGGACGGACTAGCGCTGGGCCGTATTCCGGTGGATTCCACGAATGTCTGGCAGGAGTATGCTGCGGATATCCGAATTCCGGACGGGAAACAGGCTTTATATTTGACTTATATCGGCAATGGAAGTGCCAGCCTCGCCTCCTTCACACTGGAGTGATGGCAGCTTTAGGAATCCGTAAGCAGAGGGGAGCAAAGAGATGTTGAGAGCAGCACGCGTGGAGAATGGCATGATTGAGGAACTGCCCGCGGCGGACCCCCGCATTAAACAGAGTTGAATTTGTGGAGAAGCTGCCGGGTAAGTTGATGCAGGTTATAGTGGAGCACTCTTACAACCTGGACCAGATACAGGAAGGGAAGAAGTAATCATGGACGATGCCAAGCTGATCCCTATGCGGACGGCTCCTTTAGGATTCGACAAGGAGAGAGAAGGAATCACCCGGGGAGTGATTCAGAGGATAGAATACCCCTCTTCTACAGTAGGCGGGGTCCGGAAGACTACGGTATATACGCCTCCCGGTTATTCCGATCATTCTGCTTGCAGCGTTCTGTACTTGCTGCACGGAATTGGAGGAGATGAAGAGGAATGGAGCACCTTCGGCAGTCTCCGGGTAATTCTCGATAATTTGTATGCGGACCAAACGATCCACCCGATGATTGTGGTATGCCCCAATGGCCGAGCCATGCCGGATGACCGGGCGCAGGGAGATCTTTTTGAAGCGGATAAGCTGGAGGCGTTTGAGCGGTTTGAATATGATCTGCTTCAGGATTTGATTCCTTATATCGAAGAGAACTTTACGGTACTGTCGGACCGGCGGCACCGCGCTATAGCGGGGTTATCGATGGGAGGGGGGCAGGCCTGAAGGGAGGCAGCGACCGAATGCATGCCTACCTCTCACAGCATAAAGTGCCCCATATCTGGCTGGAAGAAGAGGGCGACCATGATTGGCCGGTATGGAAGAACGGATTATATCAGCTGGCGAAGCGTATCTTCTAAAAGATTCTTTGAGGAGAAGAACAGGATGAACCAGATTCACTATGTCGAAACGAATGCAACTCATGAGAGTGATTTTGTGTTCGATATTCCCCAGGGCCATCAGTGTTGGCTGTTGGTTATAACCAAAACTCCCGCTCTATTCCGGGTGAATGGAGAACTGAAGGAATACCCGGCTCATCATGTCATCCTGTATGAGGCGAGGCAGCCCATTTACTATAGAGCCTGCGGCAACGTATATATCAATGACTGGCTGCGTTTTTCATCCGACGAGATTTACATATCCAGGACTTCGCTTCCCTACGGTATTCCCTTTGCCCTGGATGATCCGGATTATTGCAGCAAATTGTTTGAGCTGCTGGTCGTCGAGCACAACTTTAACCGGAACTGCCAGGAATCGTCCATTGATTCTCTGCTGCGCATTCTCTTCAATAAACTGCAGGAATCGTATTGGCAGGGAGACTTACGGCCTCAATATTACAATCTCCAAAGGCTTCGTACCGCCATACAGACGAACCCCGGTGATCCATGGACGGTCTCAAGGATGGCACAATCGCTGCAGCTTAGTCCCGGCTACCTGCAGAGCATTTACAAAAAAACATTTGGCATTTCCTGTATGGAGGATGTGATTAACAGCAGAATCCGCCTGGCCAAAGAATATCTCTATCAGAATACACTCAGTGTTGCAGAAGTGGCATTTCGCTGCGGTTATCGTAATATTGAGCATTTCTGCCGACAGTTCAAGAGAGTTACCGGATATTCACCAGGCAGATATCAACTCTATAAAAATGATCCTGGAGTCCTGCTGCCTAACACTCGGCTTGACCGGCCGGGACGATGAACAATAAAGCCTGGAACTGCTGCGTCTGCAGCGGTCCAGGCTTTTGGTGTTCATGCATTCGTCCGATTTAACTTTCCCGCATCCAGACCAGCATTTCCTGTCCGGGCGTACGGTTGCCCCAGAGGGTGTAAGGGACCGCGGTGAGGGTGACAGGGCGCTTCACCGGTTGCCTGGAGCTGTACAGTTCATTTCCGGGGGGAGATTCCAGGCGGAAGCCCTCCGTCTCCAGGAAGACAACTTCATCTCTCCAGCGGCCCGTAATTTCGCTGATTGGAGCCTCGGGAGACAGACTGAGCGCGGCCAGCGGCGCGCCGTTGTCCTCTTCCTCGAAGCAGTAGACCAGCGGTCCGCGCTGCAGGGCGACCCGGCCGGCATTGGCCCGGGCGAGCGGGTTAGCGTAGAGCCGCTGAGGCTTCATGCCGAACTCGGCGGACAGTCGGTCGCCTTCGGCCCAGTTCCGCTGCACATAGGCATAGCCGTCGCGAATTGCGGGAGTTACCTCTTCGCCGTTCACGGCAAAGCGGCAGTCCGAAGCCCAACCGGGTAAGCGCATAGCCAAGGTGAAGGCTTCGGGGCCATCAATGGAACCGACGGTAAGGGAAACGGAGCCTTTCCAGGGGAGCGAGCTGTCCATTTTCAGCTTCAGACGGGTATCGCCCAGTTCGGCTTGAATGTCGCTGCCAATGAATAAGTGGGTGTAGAGGGTATCGGAGCTGGCCGTATAGATATACTGGCTGAGCGAAGTCAGCAGGCGCGCCACATTGGGCGGGCAGCAGGCGCAGCCGTACCACTTCTGGCGAACCGCTTTGACATGGTGTTTGCCGGGATTCCTGGCGCTTGCCTCAGGCCATACTTCCATCGGATTGACATAGAAGTAATGCTTGCCGTCGCCGGCGATGCCCGCTGTAACGGTATTGTACAAGGCCCGCTCCATGACGTCGCCGTACTCGCCCTTAACCTCCGCCTGAAGCATGCGCCGGGCGAAGAAGATCAAGCCGATGGAGGCGCAGGTCTCGGAGTAATTGGTATCGTTGGGCAGATCGTAATCGAAGGTGAACGCCTCGCCAAGATGAGTAGAGCCGATACTGCCGTTAATATACATTTGCCGGTGCACCATGTTGTTCCACAAGCGCCGGCAGGCCTGAAGCAGCGATTCGTCTCCCCGGTGAAGAGCCAGGTCGGCCATGGCGGTATACATATAGACGGCCCGGACCGCATGGCCGGACGCGGCCTCCTGCTCCCGTACCGGCTTGTGCGCCTGGAGATACTCAAGAGCCGGAGGAGTCTCTTGGACAACGCCGGGCGACCAGTGGGAGATTTGGCCCCGTGCCTTCCATTCCTGGTGGAAAAAGCTTGGATCTTGTCCCCGCTCGTCGATGAAGAAGGAAGCCAGCTTCAAGTAACGCTCCTCTCCGGTCGCTTCATAGAGTTTAACCAGAGCCAGCTCGATCTCCTGGTGGCCGTCGTAACCGCGAATCTGGCCGGGCTCCGGCCCGAATCTTCGGTCGATATGATCGGCGAGCCGGCGGGCGACGCCGAGCAGAACCGTTTTGCCGGTCCCCTGCCAGTAGGCGACGGCTGCTTCGATCAGATGGCCGGCACAGTACATTTCGTGGCAATCGGTGAGGTTGGTCCAGCGCTTGCCCGGCTCGGCCAGGGTGAAATACGTATTGAGATAACCGTCTTCCTGCTGGGCGGCGGCAATCAGCTCGATCGCCTCGTCGGCCAGACGCTCCAGATCGGGGTCGGGAGAAGCCGAAAGTGCGTATCCGACGGCCTCCAGCCATTTATAAAGATCGGTATCCTGAAAGACCATACCGCCGAAACCGCCCGGCTCCAGGCAGGCAGCCCGGCGGAAGTTGGAAATAGCGTGGCTTGGTTCGGCATCCGGAATCCGGTCATTGAGAGCCTCCCACTGATAAGGAATAACTGTCTGGCGCACCAATTGCACATAAGGAGTCCAGTATGGATCATGGATAGAAACGCTGTTCAGATTCAAGGGCCGGGAGGGTACAGCATGCTGCAAAGGGTTCATCATATTCACGCTCCGCTCTACAAGGTGGGCTTTCGACTATTATGATAAGGGATATGAGGTGAAATGTCGGTGGGCTGTCCGTCAGAATCGGTGGCAAAAAGGCGGAAGCTCCGGGATTTACTTTTGATGATGAACTCTTTAATCTGGTAGAGACGGACGAGAGCCGCACATTGAAGCAGGAGGACGATTCCGTGACAAAACTGTTAATCAAAGGGATGGATATTTCGTTCTGGGATGAGATCGTAACGGAAGGAGGGGCGTTCTATGAGAACGGGAACGAGAAGGATTTGCTTCAGATTCTGAAGGACAGCGGAGTGAATTCGATCCGGCTTCGGCTCTGGAACGACCCGGAGGCCGGATATGTGAATCTCGAGCGGACGCTGATGACGGCCGCCAAAATCAAGGCTGCCGGCCTGCACTTTCTGCTGGATTTCCATTACTCCGATTATTGGGCAGACCCGCAAAAGCAGACAAAGCCGAAAGCCTGGGAGAAGCTTGACTTCACGGATTTAGTAGAGGCGGTAGGAGCATTCACGGAACAGGTGCTGACCGCGCTGAAAGAGCAGGGGACGCTGCCGGACATGGTTCAGATCGGCAACGAGATTACGCCGGGAATGCTGTGGGAAGAAGGCAAAGTCGGCGTTCCCGCCGATGTCGGAACTACCCGGGAACGATGGATCGGCGACGAGGCCTGCGACAACGACCGCCAGTGGACGCAGCTCGCCAAGCTGATTCAGGCCGGGGTAGAGGCGGTACGCCGGGTAGAGGATGAAGATCATAAACTGGAAGTGATGATTCATCTCGACCGGGGCGGCGACAACGGCGCCAGCCGTTATGTGCTGGATCGTCTGCTGGAACGCGGCGTTAGGTTCGATGTTATCGGGCAATCGTTCTATCCGTGGTGGCATGGCACGTTGGAGGATCTGGAAGCCAATCTGAAAGATCTGGCGGTCCGTTACGGCAAGGATCTGGTCGTTGTTGAAACCGCTTACCCCTGGACCTTAACGCCCGAAGACGGACTGGAGTTCATTGTGAACGCGGAGGACCAGCTTCTTGCCGGATGTCCGGCGACGGTAGAAGGACAAACCCGTTATTTGAGCGAGCTGATGGCGGTGATTCGCCGCACCCCGGATGGGCGGGGACGGGGCTTCCATTACTGGGAGCCGGCATGGATTCCCTCCAAATCCGAGTGGTCAGTCGGACATGCCAACAACTGGTCCAATCTGACGCTGTTTGATTTCAAGGGCAACCGCCTGGATTCGCTGGATGTTCTTCGTCCTTAGTCATTCTACCTTTCTATACTTTCCATAGTGGAAAAATTACACAGGCCAACTTATGCAGAGAAGTGCATAGTTGGCCTTTTTGTGATTAAAAATCACGATTGACATATTCAGGAACAGTTATTATCATTGTTATTAACTAATGGCAATAAAATACTAATAAAATATAACGAATAACAATCCGCTAATAAAAGGAGAGTTGGTGGTAAATGCAAGGCACAGAAGGAAGCCCGGAAGTGGACAGCAGTCCGTCTCTTTATACGCTTCGCTCGTTTATCAAAGATTACCGCTGGCATATTTTTATTTGTCTGTTAGCTTCCATCATCAATGTTGGGATCGACATTTCGTTGGCCGTCTTGGTTCAGCAGGGGATTAACCAGGCAATTTCCGGCGATCATTTTGACACTTGGAAGATCGGATTCATCGCTCTGATGATTGTGGTCGGCTTTATCGTTAAATATTTAGTTAAAGCGTTTACTGTAAGCGTTAGCACTCGAATAACCCGCCATATTCAGACTCATATTTTTGACCATCTCGGAAATGTTAAAATCTCCTTTTTTGCCCAGCATTCTACCGGTGACACCGTGTCACGGTTAACCTCCAACATATCTTCGATTCAAAACTTTCTCCAGAATGACCTTTACAATTTGCTGTATTTGCCGCTGCTTTGTGTTGCCGCAACGATATATATGCTCTCGATCAATTGGCTGCTGTTTGTCAGCTGTATAGCAATCATTCTGGTATCCGTGCTGCTTATCGGTATCATCAGCAGGCCTGTCTCCAAGTACGCCAGTGAGCTGCAGGCTCATATCGGCCGTTCCAATTCGATTTCCCAGGATGCCTACATGGGCCTTCATGTCATTAAGGCTTTCGGTCTGAAGCTTGTATTCTCCGGCAAATACAGATCTGCGATGGAGGATGCCCTGTCCTCTTCCATTGCTCTGGAGAAACGAAAGACCTGGATGAATCCTTTTATCGTGCTTCTGAAGCTGGGACCTTTCATCGTCTGTATATTGCTGGGCGGATATATGGTGATCCATGAAACCATCGACCTGGGCAGATTGACTGCTTTTTTGCAGCTTCTCAATTACTTAGTCAATCCGGCGAGCGTGCTTCCTATGGTTATTACGAACTTAAGACATGTTATAGGGGTTTCCAAGCACCTGTTCGAGCTTTTAAGGCAGCCGACTGAACGCGCGGACGGCAATGCCTTTGGTAAGGGGAGCGATCATCTGATTGAGTTCCAACAGGTTTCTTTTACATATGACGGCAGCAAGCAGGCCGTTGACAACCTCTCCTTCAAGGTGCGGGAGAATACGACAACCGCGTTGGTCGGAGCGAGCGGAAGCGGCAAATCAACGCTGTTTCAGCTGATATGCGGGTTCTATGAACCGGACCAGGGCTGCTGCAAATTCTACGGAAGGGATATACGGGAATGGAACTTAAAGGCTCTGCGCGAGCAGATTGCGATTGTATCCCAGGATGTCTTTCTGTTCCCTGTGACGATTGCAGAAAATTTATGTTACGGCCGAAGCTCGACTACCTCCGAAGAGATGATTGAAGCGGCGAAGGCGGCAAATGCTCATGAATTCATCATGCGGCTTCCCGAAGGCTACGGCACCGTCGTTGGCGAGAGAGGGGCTTCGTTGTCCGGAGGGCAAAGACAGCGTCTCGCCATAGCAAGGGCGATTCTCAAGGACGCTCCGGTGCTGCTGCTGGATGAGGCCACCGCCGCTCTGGATATGGAGTCGGAAGCATTGGTGCAGGAAGCTCTTAAGGAGCTCATGAAGGATAAAACGGTATTGATTATTGCTCACCGGTTGTCCACGGTGAGGGATGCCGATCAGATTCTCGTTCTAGACCAGGGAACTCTGCTGGAGTCGGGAACTTATGAGGAATTGTTGAAGCGGGAGGGACCCTTTACCCATCTGTTCCATGCACAATACTCGGCATAGGCCGCCCCTCTGGCTAGAAAAGGAGCCGAAAGATGAATGACAGCAGTCTGAGTTCAAGAAAAGAATGGTTGAGAGTGCTTGCGTATATGAAGCCGAGAATAGGCATCTATACGGCGGGCGTCCTGGGGAATTCGTTGACAGAGGCCGGGATTTTTGCGGTCATGGCATTTGTGTTCAGGGACATGATCAATGCGGGCATCGAGATGAATAAATCGCTGTTGTACCGTGCGGTATGGACGATTGGAATTACAGCCGTATCGGCAAGTATTCTCCTGATCGGGTTCAGCTATCTATACAACTGGTGTGTAAGGAAGACAATGGCTGAAATACGCGCAAATACGTTTGATGAGATGACGCGTCTGAAGATGGAGACGGTCGAGCGTATGCACAGCGGCAATTTTATTTCTGTTATGACCAATGATATCCAGACCATCGAGCAGGTATTCGCTATTCAGATCCCCAGTATGGTTTATGCGGTGATCTACGGTTCCAGTTCGGTAATTCTTCTCCTGATGCTGGATTGGCGGATCGGCTCCATTCTTCTGTCGATAGGCTTGCTGTTTGTCTGGTTCAATAGGCTGTTCGTTCAGTCTTTCCGTAAGCTGGGAGACAGAATCCAGGAGAGCCAAGGCAGAATGAATGAATACTTGACTGATTTCCTGGGAGGATTCAGCGCGGTCAAGATGTTTCATTTGGAGCGCAAAATGAGCGGCCATTACAAAGACGCCATCGAGGAAGTGACTAAGCTGTCTATAGCGAGAGCCCGGAGGCAGGGGTTGATTGACGGGATCAACTTCACATTAAGCTCGCTGAATTATGCCGGTGTCCTGATCGTATGCGCTTATATGGTATCGAGAAACTGGATTGGAGCAGGCGACATTGGTGCGATTGTTCAATTTGCCATCGGGATTTCTTTTATGTTCCAGCAAATTGGCGGTTTAATGACTCAGCTTCAAGGTTCGCTGGCCGGAGCATCCCGTGTATTTGCTCTCGTGGACGGAGACAAGGAGAAGGACTTGCCGGAAATACGGAATACACCGATGACGGATAAGAGATTCATGATCGAAATGAAGCATGCAAGCTTTGCCTATGAAGCCGGCAGAACCGTTATAAATGAGGTCTCGCTTACGGCACTTCAGGGGGAACGGATTGCTCTGGTCGGCCCCAGCGGGGGAGGCAAGAGCACTCTTATGAAGCTGCTAATGGGCTTCTATTCTCTAGACAAAGGGGAAATCCGGATTGACGGCGTTCAGGCGGAATCGGTAGATCAGATCAGCGATAAGTATGCCTATGTTCCCCAGGATGCTTATTTGTTTCAAGGTACGATTGCCGAGAATATTCGCTTTGGAAGAATGGATGCCACGGATAAGGAGATTATGGAAGCTGCCCGTCAAGCTTACGCCCATGATTTTATAATGGGATTTCCGGAAGGATATGACACGGTCATTGGTGAACGGGGCGCCTTGCTGTCAGGCGGGCAGAAGCAGCGAATCGCCATCGCTAGGGCCATGGTGAAGAACGCTCCCATTCTGTTTCTCGATGAGGCTACTTCAGCGCTGGATTCCGATTCGGAGAATTGGATTCAACTCTCGCTGGAGAAGCTCATGGAGGATAAAACGACGGTCTCGATCGCTCACCGATTATCTACGATTCGGGGCTCGGATCGGATTTATGTCATTGATCAAGGGAGGGTGGTTGAGGAGGGCAGGCATGAGCAATTGCTTCAATCGGAGGGACTCTATTCAATGTTGAATCAGAAACAGAGCGCAAGCCGAAATTCTTGTGCAAAGGAGGAATCTGCTTGACGTCCGGAGTTGCAGGCAAACAAATGTACTCGCTTTCGCATTCTCAGAAGAGGTTTTGGTACACAGATAAAATTTACCCGGGAACAGGTGTCGGAAACGTCATATTGGAGAGCCACTTGAAAGAAAGAGTGGATTTGCATCAGTTTGAGCAGGCTCTGAATCAAACGGTTATGCAAAACGATGCGCTTCGGCTAAAAGTCGAAGAAAGAGATGGCACATTGGTGCAGTATGTCTCAGACTTTGAGCCGGTAAAGCTTGAGGTGCTCCATTTCTCCGGCAAAAAAGAACTCCGGGAATGGATCCGGCATGAAGCGGGCAAGCCTCTGCCGCTCGAACGCTCCATACTGCATTCGTTCACAATGGCGGTTGTGAATGAATCCCATATTTTTGTACCCAAGATCCACCACTCTATATGTGATGGATGGGGATTGAGTCTGCTTTTGAACCAGACTTACGAACATTATAGCCGGTTACGGAAGGGACAAAGCCTGTCCGATACCCCCAAGCCTTCCTATACCGATTTTATCCGCTCGGAGGAGAAATATAAGGATTCGGCAAGGTTCAGGAAGAACCGGGACTTTTGGCGGGAGAAATTTGCAACTCTTCCGGAACCGTTGGAATTATCGCCTAAGCGTCCAGCGTTAAGCGATATCAGCTCGGAAGTCGGCCGGCATTATTTGAATGAAGAAGTGTACAAAAGGCTGCTTGATTTTTGCGCCGAGCATCACTTTTCTCCGTTCCGGGTTCTTTTATCCGTCTGGTTTATTTATTTTTACCGGACTACCGGTAAGGAGGATATCGTTCTCGGCGTTCTGTTCCATAATCGGTCCTCGGCTGCCGAGAAGCAGACCATTGGCACCTATCTCAGCACCACTCCTCTTCGGTTACAGGTGGAAGGCTCGTTCAGCCTGGTTGATCTGATTCAAAGCGTCGAAGAAGAGCAGAATCAAATTATCCGGAACCAGAAATACCCTCTGGATCTCCTGATGGAGGATATCAGAGAAACGCATCCTACCGTTCAAATGTCGGATCTTTTCCGGGTGCTGATCTCCTATCAGAGCTTTGAGTTCTCCACTCAGTATGTCGATCAGTACGAGATGAGCTTTACGGGAAGTGAGCTGGATGACTTGTCCATTCACTTTAGCGATCGCGAACATAGCGGACAGCTTAAGGTAGATATCAACTATCGAACGAACCTCTTTACGGAGAATGAAATCCGGAGAATGTTCGAGGGTTTCTTGCAATTACTCACGGAAGCGTTGAAGAACCCAACCTTAACGATCTCAAAATTGAATATGCTCTCTCACCGGGAGCGCTCGATGTTGAAAGCATTTAATGCTACCGGAGTGGACTACCGGCAGGAGGCGACGGTCCTTCAATTGTTCGAGGAGCAGGCGAGAAGAACCCCCGGGCGTATCGCAGCAGTCTTCAAAGATACCGATGTCACGTATGCGAAACTGAATCAAAGAGCCGACAGACTGGCCGCCCTTCTGGCAGCGGAGGGGGTCAGGGAAGGAGGTATTGTAGGATTGCTGGTCCAACGTTCCCTGGACATGCTTGTATGTATCTTGGCGGTCTGGAAGGCGGGCGGCGCCTACTTGCCTCTTGATCCGGGGTATCCGCCGGAGCGCATCCAATATATTTTGCAAGACAGCGGGACAGACCTGCTGCTTGCGCAGAGCGGCCAGCGGGATAGAATCTCCGGTTATTCGGGCAGGGTGCTGGAGGTGGACCATCTGCCATCCGGCCATTGGGAGAAAGCTCCCTGTATGGAGCATTCACCGAGTCAACTGGCTTATTTGATCTATACCTCAGGCTCAACAGGAAATCCAAAGGGAGTAATGATCGAGCATCGGTCTCTTCATAATTTTATCCGCGCGATGCTGGACCGGATCGCCTTTGATGAAAGCAAGACAATGCTTTCTTTGACCACAGTGTCTTTTGACATCTTCATACTGGAGAACATCGTTCCGCTAATTGCCGGAATGAAGGTTGTGATAGCGGATGAACAAGCACAGGTAGACCCGTCCTTGCTGGCCGATCTGATTACCCGGGAACAAGTGGACATGCTGCAGATCACACCAAGCCGACTGCGGTTGTTGCTGGATCACCGGGAGCATGCAGCCAGCATCAGCCGTCTGTCTGAAATTATGATCGGAGGCGAGGCGCTTACAGAGCAGATGCTGGCTCAGGTTCAACGGTTGACACAAGCAAAAATCTACAATATGTACGGACCCACGGAGACGACTGTCTGGTCTGCCATAGCCGATGTAACCGGCTGTAAGAAGGTTACAATCGGCCAACCGATTCACAATACTCAAATCCATATATTGGATGATTATGGCAACCGGATGGCCGTTGGAGCGGTGGGTGAAATCGGCATTTCCGGGGATGGACTGGCACGAGGGTATTGGAACAGACCGGAACTTACGCAGCAAAAGTTCATCTCATGTTCCTGGGAAGAGGGAGAACAGGAATCCGACCTGTATAGGACAAGAGTATACCGGACAGGTGACCTGGGACGAATCTCAAGGGACGGGGAACTCGAATGTCTGGGCCGAACCGACAATCAGGTGAAAATCAGGGGATTCCGAGTCGAGCTGGGGGAAATTGAAAATACCCTTCGAAGAATGCCCCAGATCAAGGAATGTGCGGTTATCTGCGGTGAACATCAGCCGGGCAAGCCAATGTTGATTGCCTACTTTGTTCCTGAAGGGGAAGGGACAGTCCCGGACTTGAGAGCCTATCTTGCCGAACATTTACCGGAGTATATGATACCCGGACAATATTACGCGCTGGACAGCTTCCCGCTAACGCCAAACGGGAAGTTGGACCGCAACTCGCTACCGTCGGTGGGGGAATTGGAGCCCCTTGAGACCTCGGTGTATGTGGCGCCTATGAACGAGATTGAAGAGAAACTGGTATCCGCGTGGCAGGAGGTGTTGGGAACATCCCGTATCGGCATCCATGACAATTTCTTTGAACTCGGGGGGAACTCGCTTCTGTTGATCCGGCTGCATGAGAAATTAAGCGGATTGTTTCCCGGAAGTGCCCTCAGAGTCGTCGATTTATTTGATCAGCCCACGGTATCTAAAATAGCAAATTTTATAAAAAATGTAAATGTAAAATTCTGTAGTGCAGAAATGGAACGCATTCTATTTCCTAAGGAGTATTTTACGGAACCCGGAGAACGCAATGAAGAGCTGACGTTTCATTTTGTGCTCTCCGATCAGGACGCCGCACAGCTGATAAGCAGAGCGAGTCAGTACGGAGTACAGGTTGAGGATATCGCCTTGTCCCTTTATATGTATGTGATCAGCCATATTACGGAGAACCCGGTTGTCCCTGTCCAGCTCTGTTCCGGGCAGAATTTCAATATTCGCCAGCTTGAACTGGATTTGAATACATATGGCGAGATCGGAGAGCTGATCTCATCCGTGGGCCATGCCGCGGGCAAGGAAATGCAGGAGGGGGCGTATCCGCTGGCTTCCTTAAAACGACACGCTCACACCGTGGACCGACCGTTCGTGCTGCCTTTGTTTGTTGCAGGGGAAGATTGTCCATTCGCGGTCCGACAGCATTTTGAAATCATATTAAAGTTCCAGCCGCTTGCCGGAGGCTTTCGGTTTGATCTGTACTATCAGGCCGATAAAATCCGCAGGTCGTCCGCTGAGCATTTTTTTGAATTGTACGCTCAAGCCATGGAAATCGTGCTTCGTCCATCCTAAATGACTACAGAGAGGATCGATCAAAATGCAAAAAACCGCTTTATTGTTCCCGGGACAAGGGTCCCAGTATGTGGGGATGGGAAAATCCCTGCATGATCAATACGCTGTTGCAAGAGAGACCTTCGAAGAAGCCCAAGATGTTCTTGGATTCCATTTGGGCCAGCTATGCTTTGAAGGCGATTTGGCCGAACTGACGAAGACGGAGAATACCCAGCCGGCCATTCTGACGGCGAGCGTGGCGGCTTACCGGGTATGCATGCAGGTCTTTAATTTGAAGCCGGACTTCGGGGCGGGTCATAGTCTGGGAGAGTTCTCCGCGCTGGTATGTGCCGGAGCGGTGAGTTTTGCAGATGCCCTGCGATTGGTCAGGCAGCGCGGTCTGCTGATGCAGGAGGCTGCGATGCATGGAGCCGGAAGAATGGTCGCGGTAACCCGGATAAGCGGGGAATTAGCCGAGCAGGTATGCGCGTCGATATCAAGACCGGATCATATCGTAGTGGTATCGAATTACAACGAGAAGCAGCAGACGGTCATATCCGGCCATACGGACGCCGTATCCGAAGCATGCCAAATTTTACAGGCCTATGATGCTGCTCTGATTCCCCTGGAGGTCAGCGCCGCTTTTCACAGTCCGCTGATGGAGAATGCCGCGTCCTCGTTTGAACCATTGCTCCGTACCTTTGCATTTCAGCCGACCGGGTATCCGGTTATCTCCAATGTAACTGCGCAGCCTTATGCGGGTACGGAGAATATAGCGGATCAATTGGCCATGCAGATGACCCATGCTGTCCAGTGGACCCGAACTATGGAGTACCTGGATCATGAGAGGGTCGGACTGGCGCTGGAGCTTGGACCCAAGCAGGTGCTGAAGAAAATGATGCTGAAGCATTCTCCTCAGGTCACTGCTCTCTCTCTCGACTTAAAAACGGACTGGTCCATTCTGGAGAAGTATCTTGCTTCGCAGGAAAAGGCGGTACAAGCCGGTAAACCGTCTTTTCTGGGGAAATGCCTTGCCATTGCCGTAAGTACCCAGAACCGGAATTGGAATCAGGAAGAGTACCAGAAGGGCGTTGTGGAGCCGTACAATCGGATCAAATGGCTGCAGGAGCAGATCGAATCCGGTGCAAGGGAGCTTACGGCAGACGATATGAAGGCGGGAATCGACATGCTGCGATCAGTGTTTGCCACCAAGGGGGTTCCCTCCGCCGAGCAAAACGGCCGTTTTCAGCAGTTGATGGATCAAACAGGGACGAGGGCGGCAGTGGAACCTTTCCTTGCGCCTGTTGAGGCGTTGTAAGGAGGCGAAACCGATTGAAGCCATTATTGGATTTGCAAAAGTTCGAGCTGTCCGGCGGACGGATTAAGACGCATATCAATACCGTAGACCATTCTCTCAAGGATATCGCCATTATCGGAATTCACGGGCAATTTGCCTCGGCGGGGAGTATCCAGGAATTTTGGGAAATGCTGCGGGAGGGCCGGGACGGGATAACCGATTTCCCCATGGAGCGCCAAGCGTACCTAAGCGAATATTTACAGGGCCAGGGACTAAGTGAGCGGATGCTGGAAGATTTGGAGTATCACGCCGGCGGCTACCTGAAGGATATCTCCAGCTTTGATTATGAATTGTTCGGTATCTCTCCCAAGGAAGCCGGGTTAATGGATCCGAATCAAAGGTTATTTCTTCAAGCTGCCTGGGCCGCTCTCGAGGATGCGGGCTACGGGGGGGACAAATGCTCAGGCAGCCAAACCGGGGTGTATGCAGGTCATAATAACGACTTTGGCGAGGATTATAAATCCTTCATTCAGGTTCTGGACCGGGACGCTATGGAAATTTCGGCCATAGGCAATCTGAAATCCATTATTCCGAGCCGGATTTCCTATCTCCTGGATTTGAAGGGACCCAGTTGTGTCGTGGATACGGCCTGTTCCTCTGCACTGGTGGCGGTACATCTGGCTTGCCGGGCCCTCCGCAGCGGGGAGTGCGACATGGCTCTGGCTGGAGGCGTGAAGCTGCATCTGCTCCCTATAAAAAGAACCAACGCCCAGGGAATAGGACTTCATATTGTGAACAATGTCGAGGCCCATGACGGAAAGGCCAAAACCTTTGACGATACCTCGGACGGAACGGGACTGGGAGAAGGTGCGGCGGTGATTGTATTAAAGCCTTTGACCAAGGCGCTGGAAGACAAGGATCACATCTACGCCGTTATCAAAGGAAGCGCAATGAACCAGGACGGCCGCTCAATGGGCATTACTGCGCCGAATTCTTCGGCTCAGGAACAATTAATTATGGAAGCCTGGAAAGATGCCGGGATTGATCCGGAATCGGTCAGTTATATTGAAGCGCACGGGACCGGAACGAAACTGGGCGACCCGATCGAGATTCACGGTATTGAACGAGCCTTTGCCCATTTTACGGACAAGAAACAATTTTGCGCGGTGGGATCGGTCAAAACGAATATCGGGCATCTCGACAATGCCGCCGGTATGGCCGGCTTGCTTAAAGCCGTTCTTGCGCTTAAGCATCGGCAGATCCCCCCGACTTTGCGCTTCAACCAACCGAATCGAAATATTTCGTTCGTGGACTCTCCGGTCTTTGTTGCGGATCAATTGCTCGATTGGGACAGCAGGGAAGGGGCGCGGAGATGCGGCGTCAGTTCCTTCGGCTTGAGCGGGACCAACTGCCATATCGTTCTGGAAGAAGCTCCTGCAAGAGAAGAGAGGATGACAGATAGACGGCCTGTGCCGCCGGTCGTTACGTTTTCCGCGAAATCCCGGGAATCGCTCCGGGAATGGATGGAGAGGTACATAGAGTTCGCCCGGGAGAGATCGGATACGGAGGATTATTCGGATTTTGTGTATTCGGCGAATACGGGCAGAGGCCACTATCGCTGCCGACTGGCCGTTATGTCCCGCGATTGGAGCGAGCTGTGCAGCAGGCTTGAGCTGATCCGTGAACACGGTCTGGTAAGTCAACCGGAAGCCGGCTTGTTCTATGGTGAACACAAAGTGATTCCGGCGCAAAAGACGGAGGCGGCCTCCGGCGAAATTACCAGCAGCCAAGCCGAAGAGCTTAGCGCCAAAGCCAGCCGTGCAGTTGGGACGCTGGCAGCTGACTCCGCTGCCGGGCCGGGCATGCTGCTTGAATTATGCGAAGCCTACGTGCAAGGGGCAGAGGTGGACTGGGAAAGCTTATACCTTCATGGCAGGTATCATAAGATTCCGCTGCCGGTGTATCCCTTCAAGCGAGAATCCTGCTGGGTAAGAGCTTCCCGGCCAGCAGTCCCCGCCCCTCTCTCCAAATCCGCGCTGCTGGATGCGTATCCGCTGCTGGATCATTGTCTGGCAGAATCAAACGGAATGGATATTTATTCAACAACCATTCATGTCAGCGCGCATTGGGTGGTCCGCGATCACAAAATCAAGGGGAACTACGTGCTTCCCGGCACGGCCTATCTGGAGATGGTAAAAGAAATCTGGTCTTACAGGTTTGGTGAACGCCCCTTGTATCTCGCCAATCTCACCTTTGTGTCACCGCTCATTCTGGGAGAGAACGAAAGCAGAGAAGTTCACACCTTATGGAAGACGACGGAGCGGCATATCGAGGTTATAATCTCCAGCCGTGCTGATGAGGAATGGACCGTTCATGCTGAAGGGGTAATCGAGCTTGAACCTTGGTCGCAGGCTGACAAGGCAGAGATTATGGCGAGAGCGGATGCGCAACGGTGGTCTCTTATAGCCCCCAAAGATCAGGCATCGGGAGCAACCGGCGAAATCGCGGTGGGAGGAAGATGGAAGAATGTCCGGGAGCTACGGTCAGACGGACAAGCGCATAAGCTGAATATTGAACTTCCCTCTGAATTCGAGGGGGATATGAAGGCCTACCATCTGCATCCGGCTTTGATCGATTGCGCTGTCAACGGAGCGAATGCCTGGCAGAGCGATGACCTCTATTTGCCCTACCGGTACGGAGCCACGCTTATTCGCGGCAACGCGCCGCAACGGTTTCACAGTTATTTGGTGAGAAAGGACAAACCGTCGGCCCATTCGGAGACGATGGTATTTGATATCGTACTGGCGGACGAGTCCGGTGCCCCCTTTATGACGGTTCAGGATTATACGGTGAAAAAGGTTCATCCGAAGGGGTGGACGTCATCGTCTTTGAGGGAGCCTTCTATGTATTATCGCACGGGATGGGTGCCGGCCCAGTTGGACCGGACAGTGTCTGTCCCTGTTCAGACCGGATATCTCGTATTTCTGGATCATAACGGTTTAGGACGGCAACTGTCCTCCAGACTTCAAGCTGAAGGCGCAGAGATTGTTGAAGTCAGCATCGGCCAGGAGAATCGGGAGATTTCCCGGAACCAGTACTTGATTGACGGCAGCCGGGAGAGTTATGAGCAGCTGATGGCCCGGTTGAAGACCCGGGGACTGCAGGCTATCCTCCATTGTCTGACCTTGGATAAGCTTCCTTGGGCGGAAACTGCACAGGACCTGGAGAAAAAACAGCAGGCCGGTCCGTTCAGCCTGTTCTATATCGCCCGTTCCCTCATTCATAACAAATGGCCCGGGGAGCTGGATTTGTTCCTGATTTCAAATCACGTCAATAACGTTACGGGCGAAGAAGCGGTGCTGAATCCTGCGGGTAAAAGCCTCTTTGCTGCAGGTAAAGTTCTCCAGCAGGAGCATTCCCACTTGAATTGCCGTTGCCTCGATATCGAGCTGGATACCTCGCCGGAGTTGATTCTGGCGGAGCTGGCGCCCCGGCAAAGAGAGCGCGAGGCTGCCTACCGGAGCGGATGCCGCTATGCGGAAGAATTAAGGGAGGCACCGCTTCCCGAAGGAGAAGGTGAACCGCTTCGCTATCATTCCGAAGGGGTCTACGTAATTACCGGAGGCACGGGCGGACTCGGGCTTGAGATCGGCAAGCATATGGCCCGGCAAGCGAATGTTCAATTGGCGCTCATTCACCGATCCTTTTTGCCTGAACCTTCGGAGTGGGAGACCCTCCTTCAGGCAAACAGAGACCGCAGGCTGTGCCCCAAAATTGCTTCGCTTCTGGAAATCCGGCAATATGGCGCTTCGGTTACCTGCATTCAGGCGGATGTTAACGACGAGGAAGCCGTTCAAGCGGCTATAAAGGAAATCCGGCATACGCTGGGACCGATACGCGGAGTGATTCATGCGGCCGGCGTTGCAGGGGACGGATTTCTCTTCAGAAAAGAAGAGCATGCCTTCCGGAGCGTGCATGATACGAAGGTGCAGGGCGCCTGGAACCTGTATCAGGCCACTGTCGACGATGATCTGGACTTCTTTGTCATGTTCTCATCCATTTCTTCTTTGGTGGCGACGCCCGGTCAAGCGGACTATACCGCAGCAAATGCCTATCTGGATACGTTGGCGGCCAATCTGAGGAAGCGGGGCAGGAAGGCCCTCAGCATCAACTGGGGGCCGTGGAAGGAAGTCGGAATGGCAGCCGATCACGAGGTCGATACCGATCAGGGGGCTTTTCGAGGAATCGGTACAAGCTTGGGGGTGTCTGCCTTTGACAAAGCCTTGGACTCCGGGTTGGACCGTCTGGCCGCCGCGGAGCTGAATGACAACCCGCTTGAATCCCTAAGTCAGGATCTGCGGATATCCGAACGGCTAAGCAAAAGACTGACCCGAATGAGAAAGCCGGCTTCCGGCACAAATCCCGGTTCTTCCGGATCGGGTCCGGCTCAAACCGCCATCATCCTCCACGGCAGGGATGCCAGGGATATCAATGAGACGGAACGCGGAATAGCCGAAGCGTGGTCCCGTGTACTAGGCGTATACGAGATGGATTTGTACGACAGCTTCTACAACCTGGGCGGCGATTCCATCATGGCTACCAAGCTGCTGAAGGAGCTGAATGCGCGGTTCTCCGGTGCGATTGATATTTCGGACATCTTCACCTACCCGACGATTGCGGAGCTGGCCCAACTGGTGGATGGAAAGAAGGCTACCCAACCCGCTGCCGCCGGCACACTGGCAGAGATTCTGGACAGACTCTCCAAGGGGGAAATAACCGAGGCAGAGGCCGACGAGTACATGAATCAATTGAATTTCTGAAATAACCATGCACACGAGAGAAAGCGGGGAACAGGCTGTGTCCAAATTAAAAAGCTACATATTAAAGCAAGTTGCCGAGCAGCGGATTCCAAGCGCGGACGCCGAAGCTCTGTTGAAGGAAATCCAGGGAACGCCGCGAAAAGCGGAGGAGGACAGCATCGCTATTATCGGGATGTCCGGTCAGTTCCCGAAAGCAAAGAACCTCGGAGAATTCTGGGAGCATATCAAGGAGGGGGAGAATTGCATCGGCGATTTGTCCGATGAGCGAAAACGCGATATTGAGCATATTATCGGCAATCCTTCTTACTTTGAATTCATTTTGGGCGACGAACCTCCGAAACTGGAGCATCCGGACGACCTGTTTGCAAAAGGAGGGTATCTGGATGAGGTGGACAAGTTTGACGCCGCCTTCTTTGGCATACCGCCCCGTGAAGCCAAATTTATGGACCCCCTGCAGCGCCTCTTTCTAGAGACCGCCTGGGCAGCCATCGAAGACGCCGGTTACGGAGGCAGGAGAATCGTAGGGACGCGAACCGGCGTGTTTGTCGGTAAAGACAACACCAGTACTGCGCTGTATAAATATATTACGGCTCCCGATCCGATGCATCTCACCGGCACCTGGGAAGGGATTCTGGCAAGCCGGATCGCTTATATTTTTAATCTGCAGGGTCCGAGCATGGTCATTGACACGGCTTGTTCCTCTGGTTTGGTGAGCATACATACGGCCTGCCAGTCAATCTTGAACCGAGAGTGCGATATGGCGATCGCCGGAGGAATTGCCCAATCGTTTTTTTATGTGAAGAATGTCAAGGGGCCGATGGATCTGAGCTCGGTAGAGTCTACAGAGGGGCTGGTTCGGACTTTTGATAAAGATTCCAAGGGGACCTTGTGGGGCGAAGGCGTAGGGGCCGTGTTGCTGAAGCCGCTCAAGAAAGCGCTGAAGGATGGCGATCAGATTCATGCCGTGATTAAGGGGAGCGCCATTAACAATGATGGAGCTTCCAACGGTATAACCGCGCCCAGTGCTGCGGCTCAGGAGGACGTTATCGTTCGGGCCTGGCAGCGGGCGGATATCGACCCGGAGACCATCAGCTACGTGGAAGCACACGGAACCGGAACCACATTGGGAGACCCGATCGAGATTAAAGGGTTAACCAATGCCTTCAGTAAATATACGAATAAACGGCAATTTTGCGGGATCGGGTCCGTGAAGACGAATGTTGGACATTTAGTCGCGGCTTCCGGCGTGGCTTCGCTTATGAAGGTAGTTTTGGCGATGAAACATCGGCAAATGCCGCCGACCATCCATTTTGACGAGCCCAATCCGTTTATTAACTTTGCGGAGACGCCGGTCTATGTCAGCGACAGACTGAAAGACTGGGAGAGCGACGGCACGCCGAGAAGAGCCGGCGTAAGCTCCTTCGGATTCAGCGGCACCAACTGCCATCTGGTTCTGGAAGAGGCCCCTGCGGCTAAGCGGGAGCCGGAGTCCGAGGAGTGCGGGCTAACCCACTGCCTCACGATCTCCGCCAAAAGCCGGAATGTCCTGGAGGATTTCCTGCAGCGTTATCTCGATTTTGCACGGACGGAACCGGAGCTGGATCTAGGCGCTCTCTGCTATACGGCGAATACCGGCAGAGGACATTATGCTTACCGGATCGTGCTGATGTTCAAGGATCGTGAGGAATTGGAACAGATGCTCCAGGAACTTGTAGCCGACGGACTGGAGAGGGTCAGCAAAATAGGCGTTCTGTACGGTGCGCATAAGATCGTTCCGGAAATGAAGAAGAACAAACTGGCCCATGAAATCACCGAGGGGGAGAAGAACAAGCTCACCAAGCAGGCAGCCGCGCACCTGGAAGGCTTCATCCAGCTGAAAGATGCGATCAAAGAGCGGGCGCTGAGTGAGATTGGCCGCCTGTATGTGTCGGGAGCGGATGTGGATTGGGACAAGCTGTATGCGGACCTTAGCTGCCGCAGAATCAGTGTTCCCGTGTATCCGTTCGAACGGATCCGCTACTGGGCCGAGCCGAAATTGTCCAAGGTGAGTCTGTCCGCCGCTCCGGCCGGGAGGCTGCATCCGCTCATTCATACGCAGCTGGTGAACACCATGAATCAAAGCGTATACCAGACGCTGTTTACAACGGATACGCAGTGGGTGTTGTCCGACCATAGAATCAAGGGCAAATGCGTAATTCCGGGAACGACTTATCTCGAAATGGCCCGGGCTGTAGGCGAAATTCATTACCCGCAGTCGGCTCTGGAGCTTCGGGACGTCATCTATTTGACGCCGCTTATGGTCCAAGTGGAAGAGACCGCAGAAGTCCATACGATTGTGAGCAAAGAGAAGGGATACTTAGCATTTACTATTGCCAGCAAAACGACGGACGCTGTTCCCGCTTCCGGCGAGGCCCGCTGGTTGATCCATGCGGAAGGGAAGATCGCGTCTATCCGGTCTCAAACGCGTACCCGGAGCGGACTGGAGCAAATCGCCACCGAAGCCAACCGGATGAAAGACCCCGGGACGTTGAATTCTTCCGACAACGTATTTACGTTCGGACCAAGATGGGATAATGTACAGGCCATTTACGAGAGCGGCAACGAGGTTCTTGTCGCTCTGAAGCTGGAGGACTCTCTCCACGGCGATCTGAAGGAGTATGGACTGCATCCCGGGCTGATGGACAATGCGGCCAACATGACCAGTCAGAGCATCGGAGAGGGAACGTATCTTCCTCTGAATTATAAGCGGCTCTCCCTCTACGGCAGAATGCCCGCCGAGTTCTACAGCAGCATTCGCCGAAAAGGCAACGAGGCCGGAAGTCTGGAAACCATCACCTTTGACATCTCCCTGATGGATACAAGCGGAAAGGTATTTGCTGAAATTTCGGATTACACCATTAAAAAGGCGAAAGAATCCCAGCTTGTGTTCAAAGAGCCGACTGCCGAATCGCATTCTATGTACTGCATGGAATGGACCGAGGATTCGTCCCCTTCGATCGAACGGACCGGCCGGACCGGCGCTGTCGTCCTGCTTAAGGGAAATCAGCCGGTATGCGAAGAGCTTGCGGAGCAGTTCAGAAGCCGCCGTCAGCAACTAATTGAAGTGGAACCGGGATTGCGGTATGAGAAGGTAAGCGATAGCCATTACCGGGTCCCCTTCGATGCCGAGGAATTCGACAGGCTGATGAAGGAACTGGCAGATACGCCGGTAAGTCTGGTCGTTCATGCGTTCAGTCTGGACGGAAAAGAAAGCGGAACGGAGATCGAGGACCCCGACGAATGGCTGGGAAGGGAATTATACAGCCTGTTCCATATAACCAAGGGGATGTTGAAGCATAAATGGAAGGGACGGGTTGAGATCGCCCTTCTTGCCCGGCACGTCAACCCGGTTACCGGCAATGAAGACGGTCTTCATCCCACCGCCAAGGCGATGTTCGGATTGGGAACAACCCTCAATCAGGAGTATTCCAACCTGTCCTGCAGATGCATTGATTTCGACCAGGCGACTACGGCGGAAGGGTTGTTCCGCGAACTGTGCCGGAGCGAAGCTCCTTATGAGATCGCGTGCCGGAACGGCAAGAGATACCGGGAAGAGCTGCGCGATTGCCCGGCAGACCCGGACGGACTGGCGGATCTGGAAATCCGGAACAGCGGCGTATACCTCATTACAGGCGGAACGGGCGGGCTCGGCCTGCAGGCTGCCCAATACCTGGCGGGCAAAGGAACAGCCCATATTGCCTTGTTGGCCAGAAGTCCATTGCCTGAACGGAGTCAATGGCAGGCTGTTCTGGATAAGCCGGGAGACGACCCGGCGCGCGCCAAAATTGCGATGCTGCAACATATCGAACAGACAGGATCGACGGTTGAGTTGTGCCAGGCTGATGTCTCGGATTGCGGCGCTTTGTTCCGGACGGTGGCGGAGTTGCGGAGCAAATACGGCCGGATCAACGGGGTTATACATACGGCGGGCGTTGCCGGGGATGGCTTTATTCTGCGCAAAGACATGGACGTATTCCGCAATGTCATCAAACCTAAAATACATGGAACCGTCTACCTGGACCAAGCTTGTGAGCAGGATGATCCGGATTTCTTCGTGCTGTATTCGTCCATTACTTCCGTTACGGGCGGGGTCGGACAGGGAGATTACACGGCGGCGAACGCCTTTCTGAATGCGTATGCGTATGCGATGAGACGGCGGGGACGTAAAGCCCAGTCCATCCTTTGGCCGGCTTGGAGAGAAGTTGGAATGGCCGCAGACTATCAGGTGACCGACGATTATACCTGCTTCGTCTCCATCTCTCCGGAGACCGGAGCCGATCGGTTGGATAAGCTGTTGAGAACTTCCGCTTTGCCGGCCGTTATCCCGGCCGAACTGAACCTTCCCGTGCTTCAGGCAAGCTTGAGCAGCCTAGCGTTGGCCGTCTCTTCCGAGATCCGCTCCAGCATAGACCGAATCGCGAAGGGGGCAGAGGCTCGTGAGGTTGAAGAACAGCGGATGCTCGATTTTGCCGAAATTCACCTCGTTGGCAAGGACGCTGAGGAATACAGCCTGCTGGAACAGCAAGTGGGTCTGTTGTACGGCCAGGTTCTGGGGCTGAGCGAAGTGGATGTATACGAGACCTTCCATGCGCTTGGAGGAGATTCGATTCTTGCGACACAATTGTTGAAGGCCATTGAGCGGTCCTTCCCGGGCATTGTGGATATATCCGATATCTTCACCTATCCAACGGTCATTCAGCTTGCAGGGTTCATGGAGAGAAGAACGGGACAATCCAGCGAGGCGGGCAGGAAAATGCAAAAGGACGAGAATCTGTCCGACGATGAACTTCTGGATATGCTGGATGGTTTGGAGAAGGGGAGCATTTCAGTTCAGGGAGTTCTTAAAAATCTGAATGGGTGAGGATTGGTGACCGTGAGTACCCTATCAAATCTTAAAGAATACATTCTCGGCAGAGTAAAAGACGGCGGGATCGACAAACAGGCAGCTTTTCGCTTGCTGAAGGATTTACAGGGTCTGAATGCCAAGGGCGGGGAAATCGCGGTGATCGGGATGGCCTGCCGGTACCCGGATGCCGATTCCCCCGAGCAATTCTGGAGTAATTTGCGGGCGGGATTGGACAGTGTAGGGGCCTTCCCCGAGAAGAGGAAGAACCAAATAGAACCTTTCCTCCCCCCGCGGGGAGAAGAGGCAGGCTCGCCCTATTTCGAAGCCGGATTTCTGGAGCGAATCGATCAGTTCGATGCGGCTTTCTTTCGTATCGCACCACGCGAAGCTGAACGGATGGACCCTTATCAGAGATTGTTTCTCGAGACGGTGTATCACACTTTCGAGGATGCCGGTTACGGAGGGAACAAGCTGCACGGCTCCGATACGGGCATATTTGTTGGAACCGATCATACGAACAAGGTAAAAGCCGCCTATCTGAACTTCATTCCGCGCCATGACTTCAATGATCTGGTCGGGTCATGGACGAGCATTCTGGCCAGCCGGGTCTCTTATCTGTTGGATCTGAAAGGGCCGAGCATGGTCGTGGATACGGCCTGTTCGTCGGGACTCGTCTCGGTTCATCTGGCATGCAAGGCGTTGCAGAACAAGGAATGCTCCATGGCCGTTGCCGGAGGAATCAACCTGTTCCTGACTCCGATGAATTCGAATCTGGACGATGTCGAAGCGGGAGGAAGCGGTTCGGTTATCCGGGCCTTTGATAAGAGGGCGGAGGGAATCCTATGGGGAGAGGGGGTCAACGCCCTCTTGCTTAAGCCTCTTGAACAAGCGCTGGCCGACGGGGACCATATATACGCTGTCGTCAAGGGAAGCGCAATCAACAACAACGGGGCGACGAACGGGATTACCGCCCCGAGCGCAGAGGCTCAGGAGGAGGTCATCGTCAAAGCGTGGGAGGATGCCGGCATCAATCCGGAAACGCTGAATTATGTAGAGACTTTTGCGGCAGGCACCTTATTGGGCGATTCCATTGAGATCAAAGGACTCTCCAATGCTTTTGCCCGATATACGGATAAGCGGCAGTTCTGCGGAGTGGGCTCCGTTAAACCGAATATCGGACATAATGTAGGGGCTTCCGGCATCAGTTCCGTCATGAAGGTTATTATGGCGATGCAGCACCGGCAGCTTCCGCCGTCGATTCATTTTGATGAACCGAATCCGTTTATTCATTTCTGCGAGTCCCCCCTGTATTTGAACGACAATCTGATTCCGTGGGACGTAGGAGCAATTCCGCGGAGAGCAGGCGTCAGCGCCTTCGGTTTTAGCGGGACCAACTGTCATGTCGTTCTGGAAGAGGCCCCCGGGTTGGAGACGGTTCAGCAGGCGGATGAACCGCACTTATTTACGATGTCCGCCCAGAAGGGCTCGCTCCTGATGAAACTGGCCGATACTTATCTGGAATGGCTGGCCGATGGACAGGACACCCCGATCGGAGATATCTGCTATACGGTAAATACGGGCAGAAAGCACAATGAATGCCGGGCCGCTCTGCTGGTTCGCAATATCGGCGAATTGACGAACGGTCTGCGGGAGCTGCTGCGAGCCGGAAACTGTGCCGAAAGCCATACCCGGCAAGCCGACAAGGCGGCGCAGTACCGTATGGGCCAAGAAGCGGACAAGCTGATTGCAGAGTATGTGAAAGGCGGGAAGAGCGACTCCGATAGGCTGGCACGGCTCGGGACCCTCTACGAGTCGGGAGCCGGTATTGACTGGGAGGCCCTCTATCAGGGAGAGAGCAGAAGAAAGGTAAGTCTTCCCGGCTATCCGTATGAGTCCGTGTCCTATTGGCTGCAGGCTCCGCAGCGGGGGAATGCGGAAGCTGCCGCAGCAAGGCCGTCATTGGAGCTCACCCCGGACATCGGCATGCCGGAGCCCGTCCGGTTGTACGGGGAGCCGGATGAGGCCTTTACGGAGACCCAACATCTTGCCGCCGCCGTATGGGGACAAGTGCTCGGCTACCGCGAGCTGAACATCGATGCGAATTACTATGAGCTGGGGGGGAATTCAATCCAGGCGATGAAGATTACCAATATCGCCGGCACCCGATTGGAGACGGAAATTGCAGCCGCCGATCTTGTTCAATATCCGACGGTTCGCTTGTTCGCTTCTTTGCTGGAGAGCAGACGGGCGGACGGACGAGTCTATACCCCGATTGAACCGGCGCCGTTCCAGGCGGTGTATGAGGTCTCTTCGGCGCAAAAACGAATATATCTGCAAGAGCTTCAGGAGCCGGGGAACACCAGGTACAACCTTCCTCTGGCCTTTATATTGCGGGGCAGCCTCGACGAGAAACGGCTTGAGCGGGCCTTCTCGGACGTAATCCGGCGCCATGAAACGCTGAGGACCTCTTTCCATTTGGAGAATGAAAGGCCGATCCAGCGTATTCATGACGAAGTCGATTTCCGCATTCAGCGTCTTCACGCCGAACCCGGATACGGGCAACCGGATGAAATGATTCGTGCCTTTGTACAACCGTTTGATCTCTCCCAGGCGCCGTTGTTTCGGGCGGCGCTGGCTCCATGGGGTGAGGAGGAACATTTGCTCCTTCTCGATATGCACCATATCGTATCCGACGGAGCTTCTATGGAAATCCTCGTCCGGGAGTTTGCCGGCCGGTATATAGGGAAGTCGGCTTGGCCCGAGCTGCGAGCTCAGTACAAAGATTTTAGCGAATGGCAGAACCGCTATCTCTCCTCGCCGGGGATGCAGGAGAAGGAGGCCTATTGGCTAAGCAAATTCGACGGCGAGCTCCCCGTATTGAATCTGCCGCTCGATTATTCCCGGCCTAAGCGTTTTTCCTTCGAGGGGGATCGCGTCCGCTTCCATACGGACGGCAAGCTGGCCGGGAGGCTGAAACGTCTGGCCGCTGCGGAGAAGACGACTTTATACACGGTTTTGCTGACTGCATTCTATACCCTCCTTCACCGGTACACGGAGCAGGAAGATATCGTCGTCGGCTCTCCGACGGCGGGAAGGCAGCACCCGGATGCCGAGCATCTGATCGGGATGTTTGTCAATACCGTAGCCATTCGCAGCTATCCGTCTGCCCGGAAGACTTTCAGACAGCTGTTGGAGGAAGTAAAGACCAGCGTATGCGAGGCGTTTGAGCACCAGGACTACCAGTTTGAAGCCTTGGTCGATCGCCTGGGCCTCAAAAGGGAGCTGAGCCGCAGCCCTTTATTTGATGTTATGTTTGTTCAGCAGCAAGCGGAGAACCCGGCCTTTGAAGCGGAGAACCTGCGTTTTATCCCTTGTCCGGTTGACTCCCGCACGGCCAAATTCGACCTGGTTCTTCAGACATTAAGCGCGGCGGACGACATTAAGCTGGAACTGGAGTTCTGCAGTCAACTGTTCGCCAGAGAGACTGCCGAGAGAATGGCGGAACATTATATCCAAATCCTGGAGCACATCGCAGCTGACCCGGATGCTGTTCTGTCCGAGATCAGGCTGTTAAGCAGCGGGGAAGAGAAGCAATTGATGGAGGAATTCGCGGGTTCGGCAGCAGGATACGATGCCGGCTTAACGATTCAGCGGCTCTTCGAGCAGCAGGCCGGGCAGGATCCCGGCAGAATCGCGGTCGTCTTCGGGGAACAGCAAATTGCTTATGGGGAGTTGAACGGCAGAGCAAACCGCTTGGCCCGGAGACTGCGGGAGAGAGGCGTGGCCCCGGATCAGATTGTAGCCCTTATGGTCCGCCCATCTATCGAGATGATTGTTGCCATACTGGGGGTTCTGAAGGCGGGGGGCGCTTATCTGCCCATTGATCCCGATTATCCGGATGACCGAATCCGCTATCTGCTGGAGGACAGCCGGGCCCAATGGATGGTTGCGGACGATGAGAAAGCCGGCATTCCGTTCTTTGCGGGAGACCGGATTCTTCTGCAGGATGCTTCTCTCGAAGAACTCGATGAGAGCAACTTGGACAACCTCTCGCAAGCGGGGGATCTGGCTTATATCATCTATACTTCAGGTTCGACGGGCCGGCCGAAGGGCGTAATGATTGAGCACCGCAATCTGGTTCGCCTTCTCTTCAACGACACGCCCGCTTATGACTTCCATCCGGACGATACATGGACTTTATTCCATTCCTATTGCTTTGATTTTTCGGTATGGGAGATCTTCGGGGCCGTGCTGAACGGAGGGAAGTTGGTCATTGTTCCTAAGGGGACGGCAAGAGATCCGAACCGATTTCTCAAATTGTTAGTCGACCAGCAAGTAACGGTGCTGAATCAGACTCCTACCGCTTTCTATCAGTTGACGGAACGGGCTTGCTCCGAGAATCTGCCCTTGAAGCTGAGATATGTTATCTTCGGCGGGGAAGCGCTGGCGCCTGTTCATTTGAGAAAGTGGAAGCAGAGTTATCCCTCTGTCCGGTATATCAACATGTACGGCATTACGGAAACCACGGTACACGTTACATACAAGGAAATCACGCAAGCGGACATCGACAAGAATATCAGCAATATCGGCAGACCGATCCCTACCCTGCGCTGCTACTTGCTGGACCGCAACCGGAAGCCTGTTCCGATTGGCGTTCCCGGCGAAATGTTCGTGGCGGGGGCCGGATTGGCCAGAGGGTACTTGAACCAACCCGATCTGACGAGCGGGCGGTTCGTTGCCGTCGAGGGAATTCCCGAAGAATTGCTCTATGCTTCCGGGGATTTAGCCCGGTGGACACCGGAGGGCAATCTCGAATATCTGGGCCGAATCGATCATCAGGTGAAAATCCGGGGTTACCGGATCGAGCTCGAAGAAATCCAATCCTGTCTTCTTGAGTACGAAGCTGTCATAGAAGCTTATGTGATGGACAGAAGAACGGAGGCCGGGCATCCTTATCTGTGCGCGTACCTGGTCACCGCTCCGGCATTTGAATTGGGAGAGCTTCGCCAATTCGTCTCCGGCAAGCTGCCGGAATATATGATTCCTGCCTATTGGGTCCCCATGGACAAACTGCCGCTGACCTCCAACGGCAAGCTGGATCGCAGCGCGTTGCCCGAACCTGTGGTCCAACCTACGGCGGGCAAGAATGAGCTTCCTTTACAAAATGAGGCCGAACGTCAGCTCGCTGCCGTCTGGAAATCTATTCTGCGCGTAGGGGATGTGGGCCGCAGCGATCATTTCTTTGAGCTTGGCGGAGATTCCATTCAGGCCATTCAAGTTGTCGCCCGTATGAATCAGGCGGGCTACAAGCTGGATACGGGCGATTTGTTCGCCCATCCGACCATTGAAGCGCTGGCGCTCCGCGTTACCCGGCTGGATCAACTGGCAGATCAAGACGCCGCCGCCGGAGACGTAACGCTGACACCGATCCAGCACTGGTTCTTTGAACAGCAGTTTCAAGAGCAGCATCATTGGAACCAGTCGTTTATGCTCTACCGCAGAGAAGGGTTTGATGAGCATGCGCTGAAGAAGGTTCTGCAGCGGATTGCCGAGCATCATGATTCCCTGAGACTTGTGTTCTTCCGATCCGAGGGAGCTTGGAAGGCCCGATACCGGGAGATCACAGAAACGTTATTCGGGTGGACGGCGATGGACATTTCGGATGTGGAGGCGGACACAGGCGCAGACCGGATTCGGGCGGCGATTGAAGAGCAGGCCAACCGGATTCAGCGAAGCAACGATTTGGGCAAGGGGCCACTGCTGCAAGCGGGATTATTCAAAACAGCTTCAGGCGATCATTTGCTTCTGTCGGTCCATCATCTTGTCGTTGACGGAGTCTCCTGGCGGATCCTTTTGGAAGACCTGGAACACGGTTATGAGCAGGCCGCGGAGGGCAAGGCCATCATTTTGGCGCCGAAGACCGATTCCTTTCAGAAGTGGGCCGAAACGCTTCGGCGCTATTCGGCGGACGAAGAAGTCCGGACGCAGGCTGAGTATTGGCAGAGCGTCGAGCAAGCGGGTTGGGATTCCGTTCCTCTGGACAAGCCGGCCGCCGCTGCCGCCGTTCGGACCGGCGGAACAGTAAAGTGCGTACTCGATGAGATAATGACCGGTCAGCTGCTCAAGGAAATTCATCATGTCTACCGGACAGAAATCAACGATATCCTGCTCAGTGCGCTTGGTCTCGCCTTTCACCGGTGGGGCGGGATGAGTCGGATCGGGGTCTGCCTGGAGGGACACGGCAGAGAGGAGATCGGCGAAAGACTCAATATCAGCCGCACCGTAGGCTGGTTCACGACCTTGTATCCCGTAGTAATCGGGGTCGAAGAGGGCAGGGGGCTTCAGGATTATATCCTGGAGACCAGACGCACGCTGCGCAAGGTGCCGCAGCACGGAATCGGGTATGGCTTGTTAAAGTACTCCGGGCAAGATGCCGGTCCGAACGGCGAAGACCGGGGCCGGGAACTGCCGCCCATCGTTTTTAATTACTTGGGTCAGTTCGATGACGGGTCCGGGGATTATCAATTATCGCCGTATTCCACCGGAAATTGGACCAGTCCCGAATCCCAACGAACCGCTGTGCTTGATATTAATGCAAGGGTCACACAGGGGAGCTTGCAGCTTGAGTTCGGATACAGCCGTGAACAGTACGAGGATTCCACCGTGGAGAAGCTGGCGCGGAATTACGAGAACGCGATTCGAGAAATTGTGGAACACTGCCTGAGCCAAGAACCTTCGAAGCGGAGCAGCGCCGATTTATTATTCACGGGACTGACCGCGAGCGAGCTGGAGGACGTGAGCCGCCGGACTGCCGATCTAGGAGAGATCGAAAATATCTTTCCGCTGACTCCGATGCAGAAAGGCATTCTGTTCCATTCCCGTCTGAATCCCCGGAGCGCCGTTTATGTGGAACAGCTGACGTTTGATTTGTCCGGGCAGATCGACCCGGTTCTCCTGGAGCTTGCGGTCAATCACTTCATCTCCCGGCATGACGCGCTTCGAACAGTCTTTATGAACAGCAAGGGAGGGGATTTCCTCCAGGTCGTGCTGAAATCCAGAGAGCTGAAGCTGAACATTCAGGATATCCGGGCTTGTTCGGAGGAGGAGAGAACGAGACGGATCGAGGCATTCAAAGCAAAGGACCGGGAACGGGGATTCTCGCTGGAGTCAGGTCCGTTAATGCGGCTGACGGGTTTTGTGAAGGAAGACTCGCTGCTTCATATGGTGTGGAGTTTCCATCACATTATTATGGATGGCTGGTGCATGCCTCTTCTGTTTCAGGAGGTGTTCTCCATTCTGGAGGCTCAGTCCTCTGGACAGACTCTGGAGACAGAGCAGGGGGCCTCCTATGGGAAATACCTGGAGTGGCTGGGACATCAGCACCCGGAACAGTCCGGCCGGTTCTGGAACGAGTATTTAACCGGATTCGAACAGCCGACGCTCCTTCCGTACACGGCCGGCGGGTCGGGAAGCGGAGATTACCGGTTGGAGGAGCGAACCTTCCGGTTAGGTAAAGAGGAGTCAAGCCGGCTCTCACAATTCGCTTCAAGGAATCGTTCGACATTAAGCACCTTGATTCAGACGGCATGGGGGATCGTCCTGCAGAAGTACAACCAGACGGACGACTGCGTATTTGGGACTGTGGTATCGGGCAGAACGGCAGATGTAGCCGAAATCGGGAAAATGATCGGGTTATTCATCAATACGATTCCGGTTAGAGTTCAAGCGCGGCCGGAGGAGACTTTTGCCGAGTGCGTGGCCCGGCATCAGCAGCTTGCTCTGTCGGCGGTAGAACATCATCACTATCCGCTCTACGAAGTGCAGGCCGGCCACACGCTTAAGCAGGATTTGATTCAGCATCTGCTAGTGTTCGAGAACTATCCGATCAACGAGATGGAGGTGGGAGGCGAAGCCGGCTCGTTAAGACTCGGCAACGTTCACGTTCGGGAGCAGACGAATTACGACTTCAATCTGGTGATCTTCCCGGGTACCGAATTAACCGTGAAATTCTGTTATAACGGGAATGTGTATACGGATGAAGCGATTGCGAGGATTCAGGGGCATTTTGAACAGGTCCTTATGCAGCTGATTCGGAACCCGTCCGTTCGTGTTGCGGAGGTGGAGCTCGCTTCCGCCGATGAGAAGCGGACCCTGTTGCAAACGTTCAATCCCGCTCCTACAGCGTCGGGTCCGATTCAGACGCTTCACCGGCTATTTGAGAAGCAGGCGGAACAGTTCGCCGATAAGCCGGCCGTAGAAACCGGAGAGCAGCGGCTTACCTATGCGCAGCTGAACGCTCGGGCGAACCAGCTTGCCCGTGTGCTGCGGCATAAAGGCGTCGGTCAGGACCAGCTGGTAGGCCTGCTGGTGGAGAGATCGGTGGAGATGATGGTTGGCATCATGGCGATTCTCAAGGCTGGCGGAGCCTACCTGCCCATTGATCCGCACAATCCGGATGAACGGTTGTGTTATTTGCTGGAGGACAGCAAGACTCCAATTATACTGACCCAGACCCGCCACGTCCGGCGTCTGCAGAAGCTGTCATCCTTGAGCCTTATTGATCTGGAAGACGGAGGCCTTTATACCGGCGACAGCACGAACCTCCCGGGAGGAGCGGAACGTGAGAATCTGGCTTATGTGATCTACACCTCGGGTTCAACCGGAAATCCGAAGGGCGTCATGATTGAGCATCATTCCGTTATCAACCGGATCGAATGGATGCACAAGCAGTATCCGATCAGTGCGGATGACGTCATCCTGCAGAAGACACCCTATACTTTTGATGTCTCGGTATGGGAGCTGTTCTGGTGGTTCTTGGCCGGAGCCAAACTGTGCTTTCTGAATCCGGGAGGGGAGAAGAATCCGGCCGATATCGTGGGAGCCGTCAGTAAGCATCAGGTTACCGTGATGCATTTTGTTCCGTCGATGCTGACGCTCTTCCTGGAATATGTGCATGGCCGGGAACTTGGCGGCTTGCTCGCAAGCGTCCGCCGCATCTTTGCCAGCGGAGAGGCGCTCCATATGCGGCAGGTTCAACAGTTTCACCGCATTCTGCATCAGACCAACGGCACACAGCTTCACAATCTGTACGGACCGACGGAAGCGACAGTCGATGTCTCCTATTATGATTGCACGGATCCGGCGCAGAAGGACCTCGTTCCGATCGGCCGACCGATCGACAATATCCGCCTCTATGTTGTGAACAGCCATAACCAGCTTCTTCCGGTCGGAGTAAGCGGTGAATTGTGCATTTCGGGCGCAGGCGTTGCCAGAGGATACCTCAATCGCCCGGAACTGACAGAAGAGAAGTTCGTCCCCGACCCCTTCTGTGAAGGAGAACGGATGTACCGGACCGGTGACTTAGCAAGGTGGATGCCGGATGGCAATATTGAATATTTAGGGCGCATCGATCACCAGGTGAAGATTAGAGGCTACCGGATCGAGCTTGGCGAAATTGAAGCGCAGCTGCTGAAGCATCCTGACATGACCGAAGCTCTGGTCACCGATCGAACGGATTCCGCAGGCGATAAATATCTATGTGCCTATGTCGTGTGCGGACGGGAGATTACCCTCAAGGAATTCAGGGAGTTCTTGGGCAGAAGCCTGATGGAATATATGATTCCCGCCTATTTCATCCGTTTGGAGCGGATGCCGCTAACGTCCAACGGGAAAATATCCAGAAGAGACCTGCCGGCCCCGGAGGCGGAACAAATCACGGGCTCGGAGTACGAGGAGGCCTCGAACCAGGTGGAAGAGAAACTGGTTGCCATCTGGAAAAGGCTGCTGAACCTGAAGAAGCTGAGCGTTCACGACGATTTCTTTGCGCTGGGCGGCAACTCACTGCAGTTAATCAGCCTGGAAGCGGAGATGCACCGAGAGCATTTATATGCCGATCTGACGGATGTCTATCAACACCGAACGATTCGCAGACTGGCGGAATTCCTGGCTTCCAGCGTTCCGGTTAACCCGGAATCGCCGGCGGAGCCGGGGCGGTTCATTACGTATCGCGAGCTTCCGGCAATGGAGAACCCGGAACAGCCGGGCATAGAGATGGCGAGCGCGGAAGGCGCGAGCGATAACCGTCTTTTGCCGGCGGCAGAGAACGGCGGGATGAAGCGTCTGCGGATCCGCCTGCAGAACAAAATCATTTGCTATACGCACAACTCCTATCTGCTCTGTATCCTGCTCGGGTATGATAATATGCTCCCTTGGTTCTATGAGAATTATGTTCAGCTGTATTACAGCCCCAGCAAGCGGCTTCGGATCAAAGATTCCGAGGAAATTTGGCTCGATTTTTACGGAGGCTGGAATGAACCTCGGCGATTCTTCGATTATAAGTACTACCAGAGAGAGTTTCTTGCCGATCAGGATATCATTCGTTTTATCGAAGGACGAATCGACCGGAACCAGTATTTTCACACCTATTTGGACGAGTTCTATACGATTCAGCAAGGCAGGGAGCATTTTGTCCATGATATCTTCGTATACGGTTATGACCGGGAGAAGCGGCTCGTGCATGTTATCGGCTTCAATGCCAAGCGTGAATTTGTGGCCTACGAGCTGGATTACGACCGTTTCCGCACAGCCTTTGAGGAAGGGGTACGGCTATCCAGAACGCTGGACGAGAACGGCGGTGACTATTACGGTCTGGAGATCAAGTGCATCGTAGATGATTCGTATACGCACTCCTACCGGTTGGACCAGCTGCTGGATCAGCTCCACGACTATCTTCATTCGGTCAATACGGCCAGAAAGCGCAAGATTGATGAATATTTGTATTGTCTCAGCGACAATGTGTTCGGGAGGGATACCTACGCCTATATTCTGGATCACCTGAAGCATGTGCGGGAGCAGGAGGGGGTGCCGGATTACCGGGCCTTCCATACGCTCTATGAGCATAAGAAAGGGCTGTCCGAGAGAATCCAGTATTTGGCCGGACTCTATCCGGAACTGCCGCAGTTGAAGCCAATGGCCGAGCAGTTCGAGAAGCTGACACAGTCCTTCAATCTGGCCAGACTGTCTGCACTTCGGTATTTGGTTATTAAAGATATCGGGCTTGTGGACAGCATGATCGCTCTAGTCTCACGCGGCCAAGAGGAAGAAGGCGTTATTCTGACGGAGCTGTACCGTCTGCTGGACGCGTTCCACAAAGAAAGAGCCGTAGCAGCGCTCTAACCCGCAGGAATGACAGCTGCCCCTGCGCCTCGAATACGACTGGAGGGGGGGCAGCTCTCTTGTGTACAAGGAGGACGACCGGAATGACACCCGTTCACTTATTCTGCATTCCCTATGCCGGCGGCTCGGCCGCCAGCTATTACAAATGGAAGAGCCGATTATCGGATCGCCTTCGGCTTCACCCGCTGGAGATGGCAGGGAGGGGTCTGAAGAGCAAGCAGCCTTTCTATGAAAGCTTGGATCATGCGGCTACCGAGCTCTGTGAAGAAGTCATCCGAACGATCGGACAGGAAGAGGAGTATATCCTGTTTGGACACAGCATGGGAAGTTTGCTGGCTTTTGAACTCTACTATAAGTTAAGGTCGGCAGGCTACAAAGAGCCCGTCCACCTGTTTGTATCGGGGGGCAAGGCTCCGCATTTTGATCGCCGTCCAATAGTTCACGACAAGCCGCTTGAGGAATTTAGAGAATATGTGCTTGGATATGACGAGGCTTCCCGGGTTGTATTTGAGGATGAACAGCTGCTGAAGTATTTCGAGCCTGTGCTGAGATCGGACTTCAAGCTGGTCGAGCTGTACCGTTTCTCGGCAAAAGCCCGCAGGGTAGGCTGCCCCATGACCGTGTTCACGGGAACCCGGGATCAGAGCTTGACAAGGGAGGAAGTGCTGGCCTGGAAGGAGCATGGCGGCTGTGGGGTCCGGATTCATTCGGTGGACGGCGGCCACTTCTTCATTAATGATCACAGTGACTCCATTATCCAACAGATTAATGAGGCGGCTAGTCCGCTCGACATCGGATAACGGCTGCTGCCGGCAAAATAAAGCCGCCTTCCCTGGCCGGGAGGCGGCTTTATTGGCGCGCTGCGCTAAGGGCGGCGCTTCAGCGAAGCGCCGTTCGTCCCGATGACTTCTCTGTACCAGTGGAACGATTTCTTGCGGTATCGTTCCAGGGTGCCGGAGCCGTCATCGTGCCGGTCAACATAGATGAAGCCGTAGCGCTTCTTGAGCTGGGCTGTCGAGAAGCTGACGCAGTCAATGCAGCCCCATGCTGTGTAACCCAGGACTTCCACGCCGTCCTGAATGGCTTCCCATACCTGAATCAAATGATCGTTCATATATTCGATCCGGTAATCATCTTCTACCGTCGGCATCCCGTCCTGAACGATCAGCTTGTCGGCTGCTCCCAGTCCGTTCTCTACAATGAAGAGCGGCTTCTGGTAGCGGTCATAGAACTGGTTGAGCGCATACCGCAGACCCTGCGGATCGATCTGCCAGCCCCATTCGCTGGCTTCCAGATACGGATTGGCCACGCCGCCGAAGATGTTGCCTTCTCCCTTCCGGTGCTGGGAGGGGTCGGCGGCCTGACAGATACTCATGTAATAGCTGAACGACAGAAAGTCCACCGTATGCCGCAGCGTCTCTTCGTCGCCGGGCTCCATTGCGATGCGGATGCCGTTCTCGCGGAAGAAGCGCTGCATGTAGCCGGGATAGCGGCCGCGTAAGTGCACGTCGGCAAAGAATTGGTTCTTGTGCTCATATTCCATCGCGGCAATGACATCATCCGGAGCCGGAGTAATGGGGTAAGCAGGCAGGCTGAGCACCATGCAGCCGATCTTCGCATCCGGAATTATTTGGTGACAGAGCTGAACCGCACGGGCGCTGGCCACGAGTTCGTGATGGATAGCCTGGTAGAGATCCTGGCGGCTCAGCCGGTCCTTGGGCGTCGAGATGCCGCCGCTCATGAACGGCGCTTCCAGGATTGAATTGATCTCGTTGAAGGTCAGCCAGTATTTCACTTTCTCCCGGTAGCGAGTGAACACGGTCTCGGCATACCGGGTATAGAAACCGATCATCCTGCGGTTGACCCAGCCGTCATAGGTGCGGGACAGGTGCAGCGGGGTCTCGTAGTGGGAGAGGGTAACCATCGGCTGAATCCCGTATTTCAGACATTCATCGAACAGATCGTCATAGAATTGCAGGCCCGCCTCGTTAGGTTCGGCCTCGTCTCCCTTGGGGAAGATGCGCGACCAGGCGATGGAAGTGCGGAACACCTTGAATCCCATCTCCGCGAGCAGCCGGATGTCTTCCGGGTAACGGTGATAGAAGTCGATAGCAATCAGCTTCATATTCTTTGGGGTGGGCGCTTCGGTAACCGGACCGACAATCCCCTGCGGAGTTACGTCCTGGGTGGACAGTCCTTTGCCCCCTTCCTGATAAGCGCCTTCTACCTGATTCGCAGCGACGGCTCCGCCCCACAGGAAGCCTTCGGGAAAAGCATAAGAAGATTCATTCGCGTGCACAGCGTTCACTCCGTTTCTTAAGAGGATGGTTAGCTATAGACTGGACGAACGGCAAGAACTTCATACGGCCGGCAAGTGCGGCGGCTATTTCAGCAGACGCTTGATCCACTTCAGCTTCTTCGCGCTGTACGGAGGAAAGAGCAGCGGCAGCCCTACCCGGGTGCTTTTGCGCAGTACGCTTCTCTCCCGGGAGAATGTCAGGAAGCTGTAGCGTCCGTGGTATTGTCCCATTCCGGAAGGACCGACTCCGCCGAAGGGCAGCTTCGGATTGGCCAGGTGGGTAATCGTATCGTTGATGCTGACGCCTCCGGATGGCGCGGCGTCCAGAACCCGTTTCTCGGTCTGGCGATTCCCGGTGAAGAGGTAGAGAGCGAGCGGTTTCGGTCTTCGGCGGATTTCGGCCAGCAGCTGGTCCAGATCGGTATAGGTCAGCACAGGCAAAAGGGGGCCAAAAAGCTCGTCCTCCATGGAAGGCGAACGAAAGTCCGCTTCGATCAGGGTCGGACCGATATACCGGGCCTCCCGGTCCGTGTCTCCGCCTGCAAGCACGGCGGAGCGTTCCCGTTCCAGCAGGCCGTTTAGCCGGGTCCAGTGCCGGTCGTTCACAATCCGGCCGAAATCGGGGCTCTGCTCCGGCCGCTCGCCGTAGAATTCCCGGAGGGTCTGCTGAATCCGGGCGATCAATTCGTCCTTGACGGAAGCATGGACGGCAACGTAATCGGGAGCGACGCAGGTCTGGCCGGCGTTGGTCATCTTCCCCCAGACAATCCGCTTGGCGGCGGCATCGAGTCTGGCCGTCTCATCAACGATGGCCGGGCTCTTGCCGCCGAGCTCCAGGGCCACAGGAGTCAGGCGCTTCGCGGCCGCTTGCATGACCACCCGGCCCACCGGCACGCTGCCGGTGAAGAAGATAAAGTCGAACGGCGCATCCAGCAGGGCGGTCACGGTATCCACTCCGCCGCTGACAACCCGGATATAAGCCGGGTCGAACGTCTCTCCGATAAGAGAACCCAGGACCTGCTCGGTGCGGGGCGTCATCTCCGAAGGCTTGAGCACGGCGCAGTTGCCGGCGGCAATCGCTCCGATCAGCGGCTCGATGAGCAGTTGAAACGGATAATTGTAAGGGCCGATAATCAGCGCCGTGCCGTAAGGTTCGTGGCGAATCCGGCTGCTGGAGAGAAAGAGCCGGAGCGGGGTCGCGACCCGGCGGGTTCGGGCCCATTGGGGCAGATGGCGGATCGTATCTCGGATACTGCTTAAGGTAAAGCCGATCTCGGTGGTGTAGGCTTCGAACTCTGATTTGCCAAGGTCCAGCCGCAGCGCCTCCGCCAGATCCCGTTCATGCCGAAGGATGGCCTCGCGCAGCTTCTGAAGCTGCCGGACCCGGAACCCGACGGGCAGAGTCTGCCCCGATTCAAAATACTGCCGATGCTCCTGAAGCATCCGCCCGGTATCCGGGATGCCAATGCCGGCGGAATTCATATCCATCATTCTCCTTGGACGCTGATTCAGCGTCATCATTAGTCTTCACGCTTCAATATAATTCATGGGGGGTTCCGGCGTCCAGCAAGGAAGAGAGCCGCTCTATCGTCCTGGGGGCGCCCCTTCAGGCCGACCCCGGTCCGGCTCCGCCCCCGCCTTAGGTCCAGTCGCAAAAACCGTCCTCGGTCTGTTTTGGAAGAGACGCCTTTCACCTAGAATAAAGACATAAGGAAGACAGCAACGAAAGGCGGTGAGAGACATGAACAAGAATAGAGGTAACGGATTTGCAGTGGTTCTGATCGCGATCGGCGCGATTTTGCTGCTGGGTGCGCTGGGGCCCTTGATTCACGGGTTGTTCCGGCTGGTGTTCCCGATCCTGCTCGTGCTGATTGGGTACTACGCCGTGAACAGAGGCCACAAGCTGATCGGATTCGCAGTGATGTTCGTCGGGATTCTGTCCCTGATTAACAAGCTGGCCTGGCTGATTGGCCCGCTGCTGGGCATTGCGCTGCTGGTATGGGGGATTTCGGTTCTCCGCGGCAGCCGTCCCCGCCGGTACTAAGCGTATACAAGGAAAGATGAATGGTCCCCGGCTCAGCCGGGAGAAGCAAGGAGGGAGCGGCAAAACATGAGCGTGTTTCGACGAATGCGGGATATCACCGTAGCCAATTTGAATGAACGGCTGGAGCAGGCGCAGGACCCGGTCAAGCTGATTGATCAGTTTCTGCATTCGACCCGTCAGGAGATCAGTGAGGTCGAAGCCCTGTACAATCAGTATTCCCAACATACGAAGCAGCTGCAGTCGCAGGTGAATCAGGCGGCGGCGATGCGGGACAAGCGTGAAGAGCAGGCGATGCTTGCCCTGAAGGCGGGCGAGGAGAATCTGGCCAAGCTGGCGCTTCAGGAGAAGATCATCCATGAAGAGAAGCTGGAGCAGTACAGCGGTCTGCTGGATCAGAGCCGACAGTCGCTGATGGAGCTGGAAGGACAATTAAGCGAGCTTAAGCTGGAATACCAGACCGTATACAGCAAGCGCCAATATTATGCGGCCCGGATGGAGAGTCTGCGGCTGCAGCAGCGGATGAATGCCCGCTCCGCCGCCCTCGGCGGGAACGGAGATGTGCCCAAGATGTTCGGCCAGCTGGAAGACCGGCTCGCCGATTGGGAACTGGAAGCCAAGAGCCTGCGCGATCTGCGCCGGATGGGCCAGGAATATGCGACCGCAGCCGGCGAGACGGTAGCGACGGTGCTGGAACGCGAGATGGCGAAGCTGAAGGAGAAACTGAACCGGAATGGAAAGGAGTAGCGCTATGACCCGATTGTACCGATCGAACCGGGACCGGGTAATGACCGGACTTGCCGGGGGATTGGCGGAAATCGTCGGCATGGACTCTACGCTGCTGCGAATTCTGCTGCTCATTGCGATTCCGTTCACGGGCGGCGCCGTCATCCCGGTCTACTTCATCGCCGCACTGATTATTCCGCGGGAGTATCATTACCCCGGCGATCCCTATGCAGGTCCGCCCAGAGGAGACCGTTACGGTTATCCCGGCGGCTACCCGGGCGGCTATCCCGGCGGTTACCCGCACAGCGGCCCCCGCAGCTGCGGAAGCCGCGGACCGGCGGCGCAGCCGGGACCGGGCGGCTACGGCTACAGCCATGCGGGCAGACCGGAGGCGGCCGATTCCACCCTGGATGAAATGATGAAAGACATTGAGAAGAAAGCCCTCCGCAAGGAAGTTGAAGACTTAAAACGCAGATTGGCCCAATATGAGAATTCGAAGGGAGAACGTTAATTATGGGAGTATTTCAACGCATTAAGGATATGACAAAGGCATCGGTCAACGATTTGCTGGATAAAGTGGAAGATCCGATTGTGATGCTGAATCAGTATCTGCGCGACATGGAGGCCGAGATTCATGAAGCCGAGGTGACGGTCGCCAAGCAGATGGCGAATGAGCGCCGGATGAAGCAGCGTGTGGAAGAAGCCGCGAAGCTGGCCGGACAGCGCACGTCGCAGGCCGAACTGGCACTGAAGAACGGCCAGGAGGAAGTCGCGCGGAAGCTGCTGGAAGAGAAGATTTATTTTGACCAGAAGTATGCGGAATACAGTGACCTGCACGTCCAGGCCGATACGCACGCCAAGGAATTGGTGCAGCAGCTTCATGATATGAAGGATGAATTCTACAAGCTGCGCAACAAGCGCAACGAGCTCGTATCCCGCGCCCAGATGGCCAAGGCCAAGAAGCAGATGTCTCAGATCAGCAGCGTGCACAGCATTGAGAGCGGCAGTGCGTCGCTCGGCTTCCACCGGATGGAAGAGAAGATTATGCAGATGGAAGCGGAAGCCGATGTCATGCGTGCCCCGTACCAACCGCAGAGCGCAGCGGCTTACAGCCCGCTGGATGCCCAGAAGCAGCTCAAGGTGGAAGAGCAGCTGAATGCGCTGAAGAATAAGCTCGGCGGCGGCTCCTCCGCTCCGGAAGCCGCTTCGGATAAAGCGGCGGAGTAATCGTCCGAAAGTCGGACGCCGTCCAAGCAATTCGGCAGCGCCGGCCACTAAGGTCCGGGAGCCTGCTGCAAAAAATCGGTTCCAAGCGGAACCCGGGATATGCTATTCTTAAACAGGGAAAGCCATGCGGTATGGACCACATATCGTAATGGCTTTTCCGGCTGTTTGGTCCGGTCGCCATTTGGGACGGGCGGCTATTCACACGACGCGAAGAGGAGGCGGGGGAAATGGAGAAACGGAACCGGATGCTGGCGATCCTGTTCATCGGGGCCGGGGTTCTGCTCATATTCGGCAGATGGCTCGGGTTCCTGTCCATTGTAGCGCTGCTTCTCCTGCTGGCGGGCGTGTACCGGACAACCAACGGCGATGTGAAGAAGGGATACCGGCTGCTCGGAGCAGGCGCTATTCTGCTCGTGCTGGACCATCTTGTCCTGGTTCTGGGCGTGGTGCTGCTCTCGCTTGGCCTGTTCATCGTCCGGTCCCGGCGGCTGATGCAGGGGAGAAGGCATGTCCAGAAGCAGAACTTCTCTTCAGGCTTCGACTGGGACCGCCATCCGTGGATGATGGGCAACCTCAGCGCCTGGCATGTGCTGGGCCAGACCGACATTGACCTGACGCTGGCCATGGCGGAGGAACGCGAGACCGTGATGCTGTTCCAGGGCATCTTCGGCGATACCGATCTGCATCTGGCGGAGGGTTACGGGATCGAGATCGAGGCCTTCGTGCTGTTCGGTTCGATTGATCTGGGGACCCAGCGCGACACGGGGATGATGAACCGGCTGAACTGGAAATCCGCGAATTATGACACGAGCGAATACCGGGTCAAGATTTGTATTTCTTATCTGATGGGCGATCTGGATATTACACTGCCTTGAGACGGCAGGGCGGGAGAGGAGAGCGGTCTGGGATGAACGAACGCAAGCCTTCCAGCATCATATCGCGCAGTATGCGCGAGGGAGCTCTTCTGTCCTTCGCGCTGCTGCTCATTGTGCTGTATATGCTCTATACATACGGTTATTTCAAGCCCTTCGCCGATTGGGAGATCGGCGTCCGCACCGTGGCGGGGCTGCTCCTGCTTCCGCTCGCCGCGGGCGCCGGCTGGGGCTTCTATCAGGGCTTCCGCATGAAGCGGCGGCTGGACCGGCTGAGGGAGACGCTGCTTCTCTGGGAGAAGGGCAATCTGCGGCTGTCCATGCCGCCGCTCGGCGACGATGAGCTGGGCCGGCTCGGCGAACAGCTGGAGACGATCAGCGGCAAATGGGAGGACCAGGTCACGACGCTGCAGCGGCTGTCGACGAACAACGCCCAGCTCGCCGAGCAGGCGCGGATGACGGCCATCGTCGAGGAACGGCAGCGGCTGGCGCGGGAGCTGCACGACGCCGTGTCGCAGCAGCTGTTCGCAATTTCGATGACGGCGACGGCCGTGGGCCGGACGCTGGAGAAGGATTTTGACAAGGCGCAGCGGCAGATTGCTCTGATTGAGGAGATGGCGGCGGTGGCGCAGTCGGAGATGCGGGCGCTGCTGCTGCATCTGCGGCCCGTCTATCTGGACGGGAAGGGGCTGGAGCAGGGCATCCGGGAGCTGATCAAGGAACTGAAGGTCAAGGTGCCGATGGATATTGTATTCGAGATGGATCCGGGCATTCAGCTGCTGAAGGGCGTGGAGAACCACCTGTTCCGGATTGTGCAGGAAGCCATCTCCAATACGCTCAGGCATGCGAAGGCCACCCGGATGGAGATTCGGATTCACCGGCGCGGGGACACGGTGCGGATGACGCTGCGCGACGACGGCGTCGGCTTCGAGCTGGATGAGGAGAAGCAGACTTCCTACGGACTCTCCAACATGCGGGAGCGCATGACGGAGACCGGCGGCTCGATTCAGTTCGTTACCGCGCCCGGACGCGGCACCCGCATCGAAGTCGTCGTTCCTCTGTTGGCCGAAGAGCCGGAGGGAACGGCAGCGCCCGCGGGGGGCGGACGGCTGGAGGAACATGGAGCCCAATAGAGGAAGCGGGACGGACCGGCTGCGGTCAATCAGACAGGGAGGAGACGAGAGAGCGATGGAGAGCGACAAGCTCATCAAAGTGCTGCTGGTGGACGATCACGAGATGGTCCGCATTGGACTGGCGGCGGTGCTGGGCACGGAAGACGGCATCGAGGTGGTCGGCGAAGCGGGCAGCGGCGAGGAAGGCATCCGGCTGGCGCAGGAGTACAAACCGGATGTGGTGCTGATGGACCTGGTGATGGAGGGCATGGACGGCATCGAAACGACGCGGCAGCTGATGAAGCTGTATCCCGAATGCAAGGTGATTGTGCTGACGAGCTATCTGGACGATGAGAAGATGTACCCGGTGATTGAAGCCGGCGCGTTCAGCTATCTGCTCAAAACCTCCCGCGCCGCCGAGGTGGCGGACGCCATCCGGGCCGCAGCACGGGGACAATCCGTGCTGGAATCGCAGGTGGCCTCGAAGATGATGAACCGGTTCCGGCACCATGCCCATGAGGAGATTCCGCTGCATCAGGAGCTGACGGACCGGGAGATGGAAGTGCTGAAGCTGCTGGCCCAGGGCAAGTCCAATCAGGACATTGCGGACCAGCTGATCATCGGCATCAAGACGGTGAAGTTCCATGTCACCAATATTTTGGCCAAACTGAATGTGGAGGACCGCACGCAGGCGGCGATCTACGCTTACAAGAACGGACTGGCGGAGTAAGGAGCCTGTCCGTTTTTCTTTGGCCCCGTCTTACGCGTATGGGGAATAGAATCTCCCAAATTCGGGCATCCTGACTGATAGATTGATAGCAGCGGATGGGGGAGAAGAAGAATGAACAAGGCGGAGCGGAAGGGTAGAGGACGGGAAGCAGGCAGAGGGAAGAACCGGGCGAAGCAGGACCGCAGAAGCGGCGCGGTCCCCGGAGCCGTCTGGCTGATGCTGGCGGTGCTGGTTGCCGCCGCCTTCTGGGGGCTCGGCCCGGGAGGCCGGGCCGGAGCTGCGTCCGGCGGGGCGGAGCGGGAAGCCGCGGGACTCCCGGCGGCTCTGGAGCGGCTTGCGGCGCTCGGCCGCAGCGCGGCGGCGGAGGGCGCTCCGCTCCGCCTTGTGGTGAAATGGCAGGGCGAGTACTCCGGCCCCGCCGGAGACCGGGCCGCCGCTTCCCTGGCGGCGGCGCTGAACCTGCGCCCGCAATCGAGCGGCGAAGAGGACGGACACCGGACGCTGCGCTACAAGGGCGCGGAAGACGGCGTCCGGGTCAGCCTCTTCTGGAGCGAGCTTGCGGGCGGCAGCCATTACGCAATCGTGACGCTGGAGACCCGCGACCTGGCGGCAGCGCCCGGCCTGCCTGCGGCTGCCGCCGAAGCCGGGGCCGCCATGGCCGCAGCCGGCGTCCGGGCCGAGTGGAACGCCGCCATCCAGGGCGAGTCCCGGAAACAGGGGACTCCGGAAGAGGCGGCGGCCGGAGCCGAGGGCGTTCTGGCGAAGCTGCTGCCCGGCTCCGAGGCATTGGAACAGTATGAGGACGCCGCCACGGTCAGCCGTTCCTACCGCGTTCCGGGTCTCGAGCGGACGGTTCCCGGCAGCAAGGGCGAGCTTGCCGCCCAGATCGCCGTTCACCGGAGCAGCGGCGACGGACGGGAGCGCGTCACGATCGGGCTGCCGCTGATTACGGTGGAGTATTGAACCCGGCCGCGGCCGGAGTATCAGCCCAACTATAAGCCGCTATAAGAAAGAGTAATTGAAAAGTACTGAAATCCGACGCAAACTGTCAGGTATCCCATAGCATACACCGGATGATTATGATAAAATGACATCACGCCAGTATGGCGAATGAGAATGGATTTCAATACACTATATTACATAGAGAGATGAGGAGCCATGGCTGATAACGTAACCTTTGACGCACCGCAAGCGCCCGGTGCCGTATTTTTTATTTTTGGCGCCACCGGCGATTTGGCTCGCCGGAAGCTGTTTCCGGCTATTTACAGCCTGTATCGGGAAGGCAAGCTGACAGAGGACTTCGCCGTCATCGGCGTGGCCCGGCGTCCCCGCACTCCGTCCGAATTCCATGAGGATGTGATGGAGAGCATCCGCGAGTTCAGCCGCTACCCTGTGGCGGATGAAGAGGAATGGGCGCGCTTCGTCGATCATTTTGAATACAAATCGCTGGACATTAACAATATCGACGGCTTCCGCGAGCTGCGCGAGCAGACCGAAGCGATCGAGCGCAAGTTCGGAATTGCCGGAGGACGGCTGTTCTACCTGGCGCTGGCGCCGGAGCTGTTCGGCGGCGTCTCCTTCAATCTGAAGGCGGGCGGCATGCTCGACGGTCCGGGCTGGAACCGGCTCGTGATCGAGAAGCCGTTCGGCTACAACCTGGAATCGGCGCGGGAGCTCAACGAGCAGATCAACCAGGTGTTCAAGGAAGAGGAGATCTACCGGATCGACCACTACCTGGGCAAGGAAATGGTGCAGAATATCGAAGTGATTCGCTTCGCCAACGCGTTCTTCGAACCGCTCTGGAACAAGCAGCATATTGCGAACATCCAGATCACGCTCGGGGAGACGGTCGGCGTAGAAGAGCGCGGCGGGTATTACGACCATTCCGGAGCGCTGCGCGATATGGCCCAGAATCATATGCTCCAATTGCTGACCATGATCGCCATGGAGCCGCCGAGCCGCCTGCTGGCGGAGGACATCCGCGACGAGAAGGTGAAGGTGCTCCGTTCCCTGCGGCCGTTCTCGAGCAGCGATGAGGTGCGCAAGAACGTCGTTCGCGGCCAGTACACCCAGGGGCTCTTCAAGGGCAAGACGCTGCCGGCTTACCGGCAGGAGGACAAGGTGAACCCGGAATCGACGACCGAGACGTATTTTGCGGCCCGTGTCTTCGTGGACAACTTCCGCTGGGCGGGCGTGCCGTTCTACATCCGCACCGGCAAGCGTCTTCCGGTCAAGACGACCGAGGTGGTCGTGGAGTTCAAACGGATGCCGACGAATGTGTACCTGGGCCAAAAGCATAATCTCGAGCCGAACCTGCTCGTCATCCGAGTCAACCCGATGGAAGGCATCTATGTGAAGATCAATGCCAAGAAGCCGGGCTCGGAATCCGAGATTCAGCCGCTGGCGATGGATTTCTGCCAGAGCTGCATGGTCGGCATTAACTCGCCGGAAGCTTATGAACGCCTGCTGCACGATGCCGTCCGCGGCGACTCGACCTACTTCACCCGCTGGGATGAAGTCTCATCGGCCTGGTCTTTCGTCGATAAGATCGCCGAGGCCTGGCAGGAGAGCGCCGGCGACCTGGCTTCCTATCCGGCAGGAACCTGGGGCCCTGTGGAAGCGGACCAGCTGCTTGCGCAGGACGGATTTCACTGGTGGCCGGTCAACGGTCAGGAAGAGGATAACGTCGTCTGGCGCGTGAACAGCTGACGGCAGGGCAGCAAGCGAGGATCAACAAGGATAGAAACCGGCACTCAGCAAGCGGAACCAATGACGAAATCAACAAGCGGCCATCTCCCGGAAGGGGGATGGTTTTTTTTGCACAACAGGATTGAGAGAAGATTGACAACCTTTCTTAACCCGCTGCTCCCGGAAATCGCGTAATCTGAGAGAAACCCATATTACGGGAAGGAGAGGCGGCGCATGAAGAAGGGATGTCTGGCTGCGGCGGCGGTGATGCTGCTGACAAGCTGCGGACAAGGAGGGGCGGCGGAGCCCCGGAGGGGAGAAGCGCCGGCCACGCAGCAGGCGGTAAAAATCCGCCAGGCGGCGGCACCGCCAACCTCTGCGGCACCGTCGACCTCTGCGGCTCCGCTGACCTCCGCGATTTCGCCAACCTCTGCGGCTTCCCCGGCACCGCGGTTCGAGGGAGGGAAGCCGGACGCGGAGTTGGCGGAAGCGGACGGCGGCGCGGGGGAGGGCGCTCTGCCGGAGACGGGGTCCGCAGACCCGGTCCGTTCCTTGCGCTGGTCGCTGCCGGACGGGACCGGCTGGCGGCTCGACTCGGCCGGACACGGCATGTTCAGCGCGGACAACAAGCTGTATCGGACCAAGGACGGCGGGGCCTCCTGGCGGCTGACCGCAGATTCGGCCGAAGGCAGTCTGCCGGGCGGACCGGCTTCCGGCCTGATGTTCGTCAGCCCGGATACAGGGTGGATGACGGTCGATACGCCCAGGGAAGGGGTGAGCGGCCTGTACGGCACGCAGGACGGCGGCATCCACTGGGAGCAGGCCAGTCTGGACCTGCCGGCCGGAACGGGCTATACGGAGGAGCTGCCGGTCTTTTTTGGATCAACATCCTATGGTCTGCTTCGGCTTAAGAACGACGGGACCGGGCAAGAGGCGAAGCTGTTCTACCTGACGGCGGACGGCGGAGCGCACTGGGAGGCAGAGACGGAGCGGGAAGGAAGCTTGCGCGAACTGCACTGGCGGGTGACGGACCAGGCTTCAGACAGCGGAGCTCCGGCCTCGGATGCAGAAGGGCAGGAGGGCCAAATATGGACGGTTCAAATTGGCGGGCAAAGCTGGAGCGGCAGCGGGTCAGGCTGGACAGCGGCTGACTGAACTTTTGAATGTTACCGGAAGGTCTCCGGGCGCCCTCCGGGGGGTAGCTAATCCCGGCAAGGATTTGCTATACTGAAAAGGATGCCCGCCTAAGCCGATTAACGGCCGAAGGCAGGGCCAACGTTAACGGCGCCTTGGCCGCCGGAAAGGAACCAGGCGATGAACCGCAGACCGATCTGATAGAGGGCGCCCAAGAACCGGACGTTATCGTACCTGCGCCGCTCTACATTGTTGCCAATACATGAAATGAAGGGAAATGTACAATGAGCCAAGGAATGGACTCCCTGCTGCAGAAGGAAGTGGATAAGCGCAGAACGTTCGCGATTATCTCCCATCCCGATGCCGGCAAAACCACGCTGACCGAGAAGCTGCTGCTCTTCGGCGGCGCCATCCGTCTGGCGGGAACCGTCAAGGCCCGCAAGGCGAGCAAGCACGCCACCAGCGACTGGATGGAGATCGAGAAGCAGCGCGGCATCTCGGTCACCTCTTCCGTCATGCAGTTCGACTACAACGGACACCGCATCAATATTCTGGATACTCCGGGGCACCAGGACTTCTCGGAGGATACGTACCGCACCTTGACGGCCGCCGACAGCGCGGTCATGCTGATCGACGTTGCGAAAGGCGTCGAAGCCCAGACGATCAAGCTGTTCCAGGTATGCGCCAAGCGCGGCATCCCGATCTTCACCTTCATCAACAAGCTGGACCGCGAAGGCCGCAGCCCGTTCGATCTGATGGAGGAGCTGGAGCAGGTGCTGGGCATCCGCTCGGTGCCGATGAACTGGCCGATCGGCTCGGGCCGCGAGCTGAGCGGTGTGTACGACCGGATGAAGAACCAGGTCGAGCTGTTCCAGGGCGACGACCATTCGGTCATCCAGGTGCAGAAGGTGGACGACTACCATGATCCGGTGATCCGGGAAATGGCAGGCGACTACCTGCACGATCAGCTCTGCCAGGACCTCGAGCTCCTGGACGTAGCCGGAGATCCGTTCGACTATGAGAAGGTGCTGCGCGGCGAGCTGACGCCGGTCTTCTTCGGCAGCGCAATCAACAACTTCGGCGTCCAGACGTTCCTGGAGAACTTCCTGCAGCTTGCGCCGAAGCCGGAGCCGCGCAAGAGCACGGCGGGCCCGATTGAGCCGCTCAATGAGAAGTTCACGGGCTATGTCTTCAAAATCCAGGCAAACATGAACCCGGCCCACCGGGACCGGATCGCCTTCCTTCGGATTGTCTCCGGCAAATTCCAGCGGGGCATGAGCGTCAAGCATGTCCGCGCCGGCAAGGAGATTAAGCTGTCGCAGCCGCAGCAGTTCCTGGCCCAGGACCGCGACATCGTCGAGGAGGCGTATCCCGGGGACATTATCGGCCTGTTCGACCCGGGCATCTTCCGGATCGGCGACACGCTGAGCCAGGCGGGGGATATCGAATTCGACGAGCTGCCGACGTTCTCGCCGGAGATTTTTGCCAAAGTCAGCATCAAGAACGCCTTGAAATCGAAGCAGTTCCAGAAGGGCATCGACCAGCTGACGGAGGAGGGCATGATTCAGGTCTTCCGCACGGTCAGCTTCGACGACATTATTCTCGGCGTGGTCGGACAGCTTCAGTTCGAGGTGTTCGAGTACCGGATGAAGGGTGAATACGGCGTCGATGTGCAGCTTCAGCGGATGCCGTACCAGTTCGCGCGCTGGTTCATCGACGAGAGCAAGCCTGACCCGGGCAAGTTCCGGATCAATTCCACGCTGGTTACCGACAAGAAGGGGAACCATGTGGTGCTGTTCGAGAATGAATATGCGATGCGGACGGCGATCGACAAGAACCCGAGTGCGAAGTTTCTCTCGACCGCGCCCTAAGGCGCGGCTGCCGCTGGCGCCTTAGGGCGCCGGCGTTTTTTGTAAGCAGACAGGTGCGATAGACACGGTTAGAGGGGGAAGAAGAAATGAGACTGCCGGAGAATCTGCGGCCGGACTGCGAACGCTGCCTGGGATTATGCTGCGCGGCGCTGCCTTTTGCGCGGTCTGCGGATTTTGCTTTTGACAAAATGGCGGGCGCTCCCTGTCCCCACCTGACGGCCGAATGCCGGTGCGGCATTCATGCGGAGCTGCGGGAGCGGGGGATGAAGGGCTGCACCGTCTACGAATGCTTCGGTGCGGGACAGAAGCTGACCCAGGTCACGTACAAGGGTCGTTCCTGGCAGGACCACCCCGAGCAGCGGGAAGAGATGTTCGCCGTCTTCACGGTCCTGCAGCAGCTTCATGAAATGCTGGCGCTGCTGACGGAAGCGGGCTGGCGCGCGGAGGGCCTTCTCGCGGAAGAAGCGGCCGCAGAGCGGGAGCGGCTGGCGCTGCTGGCAGAGCTTGCGCCTGCGGAGCTGCTGGCGCTTGCAATCGGGCCGCTGCGCGTACAGGTCGGCGGACTGCTGCGCCGGGTCAGCGCTGAGGTGCGGGCCCGGGCCGGCGCCGGCCGGGAGATGAGCGGGCCGCCGCACCGCAGGAGCGGCGCTGCCGCAGCCCGCGGTGCGGCGGGCGGCAAGCGGCCGGGCGGAGGCGGAAGCGCCGCCGGCCGGGACCGGATCGGCGCGAAGCTGCGGGGCGCCGATATGGCCGGGGCGGATCTCCGCGGCACGCTGCTGATCGCCGCCGACCTGCGCGGCGCGAACCTCCGGTCGGCCGATCTGCTGGGGGCCGACCTCCGGGACGCCGACCTGCGCGGCGCGGATCTGCGCGGAGCGCTGTTCCTGACCCAGCCGCAGCTGAACGCCGCCCGGGGAGACGGGGCGGTCCGCCTGCCGGAGCATCTGCGCCGGCCGGACCACTGGCCCTTGGCGTGAAGAATAACCGACTACAGCCCGGCCGGACGACTCGTCCGCCGGGCTGCTGTCTTCCGGGCCTTCTGCTGCCGCCGGCCGCCGGTTATCTCGTCAGCGGACCGGGCTCGATGTCCTTGACCTTCTCCTCCAGCATGGCAAGCACGGTTGCCTGCTTGGGGGGATCGATCTCTTTCCAGATCAGCTCAAAGACGACTCCAAGACCGGGCAGAGCGGCCTCGGGACCGTCTACCGAGCCCTCGATCATCCGGCGCAGATCGGACTGGGACTGACCATGGATCTTGTGGATGACAGCCTGACGCAAATCAAGCGTTACGGACATGGCGGTACCTCCCGGAGATAGGGTCCCGTCCGGCTGCGGCTTGCCGGAGCGCATCGGTACGTGCCGGGATGCGGGGTATCCGCAGGGCGGGCCTTCCGTAATATGCCCTTTGCAACGGCGGCGCATTCAATCGGGGTGGCTCCGTATGCTATACTGTGACCTAGAAGCTCGGACAACGGGAGGATTCACGACAATGGCCAAGAAGCAGTTTGCAATTATCGGCATGGGAAGATTCGGCTCGAGCGTCGCCAAGGCGCTCAGCAGCATGGGGTACGATGTGCTCGCGATTGACGCCGACGAACAGCGGACCCAGGAGATATCCGGCATTGTCACCCATGCCGTGTCGGCCGATTCCACGGATGAGGAAGCGCTGCGCGCGCTCGATATCCATCATTTTGACGTGGTGGTTGTAGCGATTGGAGAGAATATTCAGGCCAGCATTCTGACAACGCTGATTCTGAAGGACCTGGGGGTGCGGACCATTCTGGTCAAGGCCCAGAGCGAGCTGCACGGCAAGGTCGTGGGCAAGATCGGAGCCGACAAGGTCATCTATCCCGAACGGGATATGGGCCTGCGGGTTGCGCATCATCTGGCGTCGCCGAATATCCTCGATTACATTGAATTATCGCCGGATTACAGCATTCTCGATATGAAGGCCGCCGGGTCGCTTCTCGGGCGCAATCTGAAGGAATTGGATATTCGGGCCAAATACGGCTGCAACGTGATGGCGATCCGTCACGGCGACGAGATGAATATTGCGCCGAGGGCCGAGGATCGGCTGCAGGAAGGCGATGTGCTCGTCATTGTCGGGCATAAGGACAATTTGGCGCGGCTTGAGGCGGCTTACAGCCGGGAAGAGCCGGCCCGAAGCGGCTGGAGGAGCCGCTTCTAGACACCGGGGCGGAACCGGCAGCGGCGAGCCGCGAGCGCTAAAATACAGGCGAACGAAAGGTGAAATGGATGGAGATCATGTCGGTACAGAATGCCCGGGTCAAGGAATGGGCGTCGCTGCAGGAGAAGAAACACCGGGACAAGAGCGGCACATATATCATTGAAGGCGTCCATCTGGTGCAGGAGGCGCTGCTGGCGCAGGCGGAGGTGGAGGTGCTGGCCTATTCGGCCGAGACCGGAATGCCCGCCGAGCTGAAGCCGCTGCTTCAGGATGTACCGGGAATGGAAGTCGTCGGCGTGTCGGCGGCGGTCATTGCCAAGTGCAGCAGCACCAATACGCCGCAGCCGGTCTTCGCGGTCGTGCGGAAGGAGCCGCGGGGCGCGGAGGCGCTGCTGGCAATGAAGGACGCCCTGGTCATCGTACTGGACGGCGTGCAGGACCCGGGCAATGTCGGCACCATTATCCGCAGCGCGGACGCGGCCGGCGCTGCCGGCGTCGTGCTGGGGCGCGGCTGTGCCGACCTCTACAACCCGAAGACCATCCGTTCGACGATGGGCTCGCTGTTCCATCTGCCGATTGCCGAGGCGGAGCTGGCGGAGCTGCTGCCCGAGGCGCAGCGGCGCGGAACGCTGCTGCTCAGCACTTCGCTGCAGGGAGCGGAGTCCTGCTACAGCCATGATTTTCGCGGCAGCCAGTGGCTGGTCATCGGCAGCGAAGGACGCGGCATCTCGCCGGAGACGGCGGCGCTGGTGGACAAGAGCCTGCTCATCCCGATGAAAGGCCGGGCCGAATCGCTGAACGCGGCGATGGCGGCGACGATTCTGCTGTTCGAGGGGATGCGGCAGCGGGAGATTGGTCGTTAAATAAACCCGTCCCACCTGAACAGCGAATAGGGTGAGCTTGTAGGATAACCAAGCTAATTACAACGGAAGCAGAGCAGCGCAGACCAACTCAACGGGTAGAGTCTGCGTTTTTTTGCATTCCAACCAAACAAATGAATGTGCATGTTCACCAAGAGTGAATAACAGCAGGAGTGTGAATGGTTAATGAAAAAAATAGGATTAATATTAATTACAGGATGTCTCAGCCTGCTAATCGCAGGAGTCAGCTCTGCGGCGTCTTCAGTTCACCCGATGACCCTGGTTCAGAAATCCGTTGATTTTCGGCCGGTTCTCGCTCAAAGTGACAGTCAGTTCCATGACGGGCTGTTATTCGCAGAACAATCGAACGGATCGTTGGTATACTATAATCAAGCCAACCCGTTCCTTCTTTATTGACCCCTTCGGTAAAGTTATTCATACATTTGATCAAAAGTATGATTCTGAATATGTTTTTATGGACGGATTGGCTTCTGCCTATGAACCGGGAAGCGGAAAAACGGGATTTATTAACTCTTCCGGCCAACTTGTTATTCCTTATCGGTACACCTATGCCAAGGAATTCTCGGAAGAAATGGCATCTGTACAAAATTCCGCCGGGAAGTTTGGGTTTATCGACACCAAAGGAAAAACAGTCATTTCATTTAAGTACAGCAATGCCGGCAACTTCTCCGAAGGACTGGCGGCTGTTCAGAATGCACAGGGGAAGTGGGGATACGTGAACCGGAAAGGAGAACTCGCCGTTCCTTTTCAATTCAGCGCAGCTGGTAATTTCAGTAACGGATTGGCCTATGTGGCGAATTCAAGAGGAAAATACAGCTATATTGACCGTACAGGGACAACGAGAATCGCCTCTCTTTCGTACAGCAGAGTCTTTGATTTTCATGATGGTGTTGCTCTGGTAAGTATGAAAACGAAGACCGGAGCAGAAAAGTTCGGTTATATGAATTCCGGCGGCAAGCTTCTCACCAAGGTGGAATTCGACTATGCCTCTTCCTCTTTCAATGGGAAGGCTGCGGTGGGAGTGAAGTCTATGGATAAAGGAATTGCAGTAATTCTGACAGAGAGTCATTGATATTCCGCTTGTAATTTAACAGGACAGGAGAAGACTAATGGATCTGCAAGAAGTGTGTAACTGTATCTGTCTGCCGGATTCCATGACGAGAAAAGTGCTCGCCTGGGCAGGCCGATTCGACGAGACGGCAGCAGCGCCCTTGTCCAGAGCTCTATATGACCCCGCTGCCTGGGAAGAGGGAGTTAAAGATATAGCTCGGATTCTGGGAGAAGATCCGGATGGGAGCAAAATGCTGAGCTTTATGCTCATGCGTGCAGCAGAGGCCTATAAGGAATATGAACTAAGAGGAATCGGAAAAGAGATTTATACGGATACGATGAAGTTCTGTACCCGATTCGTTGAGGAGCACTACAAGGTCTATGGGACCTATGCGTTCACGTGGGGCTGGTGGTTCCCGAGGCAGATTTCCCTTCGTGAATTCCGAATCGGCGCGCTGGAATATGAGATGACCGAGCAGGAAGACAAGAAAGTGATACATATCCATATCCCTGCGGATGCCGATCCGGGGCGCGAGAGTCTTCGACAGTCCTATGCGGACGCCAGGGCGTTCTTTGCCAACTATTATGCGGAGTATGGAATGTCGGATATGGTGTGCGATTCCTGGCTGCTCTCTCCTGTTCTCGCCAAGCTGCTGCCGGAGAACTCGAAGATCGCCGGCTTTCAGAGAGCATTCGACTTGCTGCGTGTAGATCCTGCCAACGATAGCTCTATCAGATGGGTGTACGGAAGAACGGATATTCCGCTGGACCAACTTCCGGAACATACTTCCTTACAGAAGAAGATGAAAGTTCTGTTGGCGGAAGGCGGCAGCGTGGGCGCAGGCTACGGAAGATTGCAGCCAGACCCTTGGAAGGGATGACAGGCTGCGCCTTCGCCTTGGAACCGTCCTCAGTCGATCGTATAAATCAGCCAGGCCCCGTTCCCGTCGGCGCGGAGAGCGTACAGCATCTTCACCTCATCGACGGTTCCGGTGGAGGCATCCATCCGGCTTCCCGCGACGGTAATATTCCATTGATGATAGTCCGGCACCTCTTCAATGGCCTCCAACTCGGTGAAGCGGTAGCGGAACTGCTCGCTGTAGTAAGACTCCATGTTGTCTGCGAGCGTCTCATTCACGAATCCCGAGCGGAAGCGCGCGTGGTTAAGCTCGGCCAGGGCCGAGAGATTGTTCTTCAGAGCGGCGAGCACCGGGGCGTCCTTCTGCGGAATGGAGCCGGAATAGGCTTGGAAGTCGATCCATATTCCGGATTGAAAAGAAGGCTGAGGCTTGGTCTCTGCACTCGAATCGTTGGAACGGCAGGCGGTCAGAAGAACAATCATCAACAGAATGGGGATTGCTGCAATTCTGGACATAGGCTATCTCCTTTTGTTATCCGATTCCTATATGGTTACGCTTTCTTATATCCAAAAGTTTCCCTTCTTATGGCTTATGGCAGTTGTATGGCAGTTGTATAATGGATACAGATCCGCCCAATACGGAACAGGAGGAGGCCGCACCATGAGAACAGGCCAAGAATTGCAGGAAGAAATCCGCAGGACCGAGGTGCCGCACGGCTGTCTGGCCGTATGGTTCCTGGGGCAGGAGAGCGTTGTGGCAAAAGGGGACGGACTCACGATTTATATCGATCCCTATGTGTCCGAGGACCCCGACCGCACCTTTCCGCCGCCGCTTGAAGCGGAGCGGGTTACAGACGCCGACCTGGTGCTGATTACGCATGAACACAGCGATCATCTGGACAGGAAGGCGATTCCGGTCATCGCCCGCAACAACCCGGAAGCCCGCTTCCTGGCTCCTTCCTGCTGTCGGAAGGAACTGCTGGAGCTTGGCGTGAACCCGGACCGCCTCGAAGCTGCGGTGCCGGACGCCTGGGCCGAGTATGGGCCGAAGCTGCGCATTCACCCGCTGGCTGCGGCCCACGAGAGCCTGGAATACAGTGAAGACGGGCTGCCCCGCTATGTCGGCTACATTCTGGAACTGAACGGCGTGACGCTCTACCATGCCGGCGACACGGTGCTGTTCCCGGAACTGGTGGAGAAGGTCGGCGCGCACCGGATTGATCTGGCGATGCTGCCGATTAACGGACGCGATTATTTCCGCAACAGCCGGGATATTATCGGGAATATGAATTACCGGGAGGCGGCCGAGTTCGCGGCCGTGTCCGGGTTCGATACGGTGGTGCCGCTGCATTATGATCTGTATGCCGGGAATGCGGAGAACCCGGGTTATTTTGTGGACTATATGTACAAGCATTACCCGGAGAACAAGCTGCATGTCATGGCCCGGGGCGAGCGGTTCGTCTACGTGTCGCCGGGAGCGTTCTGAGGACGGGAGACGGCGGGGGTTTACGCAGAGACACAGCGGCGGGTATGATAGAGAACGTGTCTGAGGTCAACGAGAGGACGAAGCATCATGAAGACGGAGCATCGGAGCCGTGACGATAGAAGGCCGGGACACCCGTTTCTGGCCCGCAAAAAACAAGAGCTCGGCGTATCCCTGAACCCGGTTCAGGCCGAAGCTGCGCTGCATACGGAAGGGCCGCTGCTGCTGCTGGCATCGCCGGGCTCGGGCAAGACGACGACGCTGATGATGCGCATCGGCTATCTGATGGAAGAGAAGGGCGTGCATCCGGCCCGCATCAAGGCGGTGACGTTCAGCCGGGCCTCGGCGGCGGATATGAAGGAGCGGTTCGCCGCGCTGTTCCCGCGCCTGGCGCCGCCCGAGTTCTCGACGATCCACAGTCTCGCGTTCGAGGCGGCCCGAAATTACCTCCACCGGACCGGAACGGCGTACACGATCATTGAAGGACGCGTCGAGCCGGAGGAAGAGACGGCGGAAGCCGGAGGTAGCAGCGGGAGCGGCGCCGGACCGGCCGGACCCGGGGAGCTTCCGCTGCATAAACGCATCATCCTGAGAAGGCTGTATGCGGAAGCGGCGAACGGACGGATCACGGACGATCAGCTCGATGAGCTGACGACGTATATCAGCTACATCAAGAACAAAATGATTCCGGAAGAGCGCTGGGCCGATACGCCTTGCGCCGTCCCGGAAGCGGCCGGAATTCTGCGGGCGTACGAAGCGTTCAAGCAGAGCGGGGAGCGGCTGCTGATCGACTACGACGATATGCTGACGATCGGGAACCGGGCGCTGGATGAAGACCCCGAGCTCCTGCGCCGGTTTCAGCGGCGCTACGACTATCTTCTGGCCGATGAGAGCCAGGATACGTCTCTTATTCAGCATGTATTCCTGGAGAAGCTGGCGAGGCCGCACCGCAATCTCTGTCTGGTAGCGGACGACGATCAGTCGATCTACAGCTGGCGGGGCGCCGAGCCGTCTTATCTTCAGCGCTTCGGGCAGCTCTACCCCGACGCGCGGATTCTGTTCATGGAGCAGAATTACCGGTCGGACCGGCGGATTGTGGAGACGGCAGCGTCCTTCATTGCGCGCAACCGGCATCGCTATCCGAAGACGATGTTCACGGACAAGGCGGAAGGGGAATCGGTACGGATCACAGTACTTCCGAGTTACGCCGAACAGGCCCCCGGGCTGGTGGAGCGGATTCGCCGCCTGACGAGCGAGAAGGGGTTCGCGGATGCCGCGGTTCTCTATCGCAACAATGATTCCGCCGTTGCGCTGGTCAACGCCTTCGACCGGGCGGGCATTCCGTTCCGCATGAAGGACACGGACAGCGGGTTCTTCAGGCATTGGGTCGTTGAGGATGTTCTGAATTTCATGAGATTCAGCTTCGCGCCGCACCGGGCTGATCTGCTGGAACGCATTCATCTTCGGCTGAATGCCTATATTACCCGCAAGCAGATGGCGGTGTTGTCGGAGATTCAGACGCCGAGCGGCGTTTCGGTATTCGACACGCTGCTGGAGCAAGTGGAGCTGGCCGATTACCAGCCGAAGCGGATCGAGGAATGCCGCCGCGCCTTCAGCCGGATGTCCGGCATGCCGCCCCGGGAAGTGATCCGGCTGATCCGCCGCGGGCTCGGCTACGAGAAGGCGCTTGAACAGATGTGCGAGAAGCTGGGCTTCCGCCGCGAGACGCTGATCGGCATTCTGAACACGCTGGAAGAGATCGCAGATACACTGGATTCAATGGAGGCGTTCGCCGCCCGGCTGAAGCATCTGGACCGGGTCATGCGGGAAGCCCGTTTCCGCCGTACGGAGGCCGTACTGACGCTCTCGACGCTGCACGGGGCCAAAGGGCTGGAGTTCGATGCCGTCTACATGGTCGATCTGATCGACGGCATTCTCCCGGCGCCGCAGGACCGGCGCGGCACGGAGGAAGAGCGGGAGCTGGCGATGGAGGAATCGGCCCGGCTGTTCTATGTCGGAATGACCCGGGCGAGGAAGCGGCTGGAGCTGCTGACGTACCGGGAGCGGGACGGCGAGCCTGCGGCGGAGTCGCCGTTCCTTGGGGCGCTCCGGCCTCTGCCGGGAGTCGAAGCGAGCGGACCTCCGGTCCGCAGCGGGCAAGCCGGAATCGGACGGGACGGGACCGGACCGGACGGAGGCGCAGTCCGAACGGTTCGCATCGGCGGGAGCGGAGGCGGCTATTCCCGCTCCATTAGCGGAACGGGAGCGGGCGCGCAGCGGATGAGCGGGAGCCGTACCGGCGGACGAGCGGATGGAAGTCCGCGTTCCGCTTCTCCCGGAAGCGGCCGCGCCGGGCATGCGCAGGTAGTGCCGCCCCGGGCAGCCGGGACAGGCGCGCCGGATGCGATCCGCGACCGCTCCGCTCTGGCGAAGGGGGCGGCGGTCCGCCATGCCAAGTTCGGGCGCGGCGTCATTGCCGCTGTAGAGGAGGACCGGCTGACCATTGATTTCAGCGGCGGGGAGAAGAAGCTGCTGATTGCCGCCTGTCTGGAGCTGGGCCTGCTGTCTCCTGCGGGCGGCTAGTCGGGCGGAGAAGGAAGGGGCTATCGGCCGGGAAATAGAGCAGATAAGAACAGAAGAAGCGGCGGGGCCGGTAGCCTCGCCGCTTCTTGTTGTGTCGCCCTGAATCAGCTCGATATCGACCGTCACTCTCCGGGCAGAGGTCTCTTCCTCCTCGATCAGACCGATGACCGTGCGGGCAAGCAGTCCGCCGATGGCGCCGATTGGCTGGCGGATAGCAGTCAAGGCAGCTTAATTTCAGCAACCTCTGCGGAGTTAATTTTACAGCTTTCTAAAGCGGAATATTACCGCAGGGGGCAGTTCATACCAATCAAATTGTTTGCCGCTGTCTTCATCTATTTGGAAAGAGGGTTCTTCCCATCCATCCAGCACAAAACCAGCACTTAAAAACAGCTTTACATAATACGATAAAGGTCGATGGAAAATGAGATGTGATACCGGCTGCCCCTTTATTCCTATGGTCTCGGTCGGCTCCGGGGTCAAGTATTTGGAGATTTGCACACTGTTTCTGGTTACAATCTCTCCATTGATCTCTTCCGTTTCGTGTATCTTCCTTGTGTTCGGCGCTTGAAAACAAGGGTGCGGTATAGAAAATACAAAAACGCCGTTTCTCTTTAACAATTGCTGCAACGCTCTCGTTAAATGGGTTAAATCTGCAATATCCATTAAAGCCATATTGGCTACCGCTCCATCGTATCGTCCAATCCCAAGTTCAATTAATGAATCATAATTCGTAGCATCGACCACTTGATATTGAATTCGGTTCAAGTAATCGGTTGACCTTAACAGGGCTCTCTCGATCATTGTTGCACTATAATCAAAAGCAACAACTTCTGCGCCCAAATCGGCTAATCTCCGTGAGAAATTCCCATTTCCACAAGCCATATCAAGAATAATTTGACCCTCAGTTACCTTTAATAGTTCTTCTGTTGATGGTCGGACAATCTCCCGATGGAATCGGTTACTCTGTTCACCCATGTAATCATCCCAGAACTCTGCAATTCCTTCCCATCTGTTTCGGGATTCATTCGTCCATTCTTTCCACTCGTTCAAATCCCCCGTCCCCTTTCAACGACCATTGAATGGTTCTTCATAGCATCCTAAACGATGAAATCTGCTTACGCAATATGCTAGGTTGGCCCTTTCTTTGCACGAATACACCGGAAACAGCATTCACAGCGCGTCTATAGAGGCAAAGACTCTTTTAAAAAGTCTCTTAGCGTCAACGGAGGTCGCCCAATCAGATCAGTTAAAGCGTTACTGGTTTGCGCAAAGTCCCCGTTACGGCTCGCACGGAATAAACCCAAGGTGATTGCAATGCGCACTTCCGAATAATCTTGGGCAGCCAGATACGCCCGGTAGGCTTCGTCCGTTACGACCTTTCGATAGATAGGCCGGGCGACGATATCCGATATCATCGCCGCAACGCCCTCCATATCAATCGCTTCAGAGGCCGTTAGATTCGGAGATGGCCCATCCCAGTCCTTCTCGGTTAAAATCACTGCAGCAGCTTGGGCCAAATCCGAGTGCGTTGTCCAAGCAATCGGACCATCCTCGGGAACAATCAACTCGCCCGTTTTGACGGCCTCACCTATTAATCCAACCAAGGAGGAGGCGTAAAAACCGTTGCGGAGGGACGTGTGGCGAATACCCGACTCTCTAAGCAAAACTTCTGTCGCTGCATGGTGAACCATAGGCGGAAAATACGATGTCGCAGAAGAGCCCATATGACTCGTGTATAGAACCCGTCCGGCGCCGGATTTCTTTGCTGTGTCAATCGCATTTTGGTGCTGACGGATCCCATCATCTCCCAAAATACCGGTTGAAACAAGGAGCACCTGTGACGCATCTTCAAAAGCATTCAGCAAGCTCTCCGTGTGGGCGAAATCGCCATGACGAACACGTACACCGCGCTCCTTTAAATCCTGCGCCTGGCTGACATCGCGAACACTGACACCAATCCGCTCGGCCGGAATGCGCTTAAGCAACTGCTCGACCACGCCCCTGCCCAACTTCCCGTTCGCTCCGGTAACGATAATCATGTTACTCACCCTTTCTTTTTTGTAAAAAGTTTCTAACTATACGGATTTGTGTAACCATATATCGCATAAGTAAAAGATAAGGGGTTAGTGCCCAGTCAACAATCCGCAAAGGGCCGGTTTTGTTGCGTTCCCGACACAATGGCCGTTTTGTTTATTTTTGAGACCCGAAGAAAGCGTGGTGTAGCATGCCGGTAAATCCAAGCGACCCCCGTGTAAAGAGAACCCGCCAGTTGTTTATTCAAGCCTTTAACGATCTGCTCGACGAAAAGAGAAACATCTATTCTATTTCTGTTCACGACATTGCGAATCGAGCGGCCGTCAACCGCGCAACCTTTTATGCCCATTTTGAAGACAAATTCGCTTTTCTCGCATATTGGATGACAGAGAAGTTTCAACTCATTCTCCAAAAAAGACTGCCGGATGATGCTCCCTTCAATTCGGACAATCTGTATATCCTTGTTCAGACCGTCTTTCAATTCCTGGTACGATTTCGACAGTATCTCACGCCGGGAGACAAACAATTTGAGCCGCTGCTGGAGAATGCCATGCAAAAGGAATTGTATCGTCTCCTGCTCCAATGGCTAAAATCGGGGCCTAAACAGAGGGACCCTCAAGAAAAGCTGGAAGCTACGGCCCTTGTGGTCAGCTGGGGCATATTCGGATCGGCCCTGCAGTGGAGCAGGGAGGTTCAAGACCGCACGCTGGAGTCGATGGTGGAAGAGGTTATCGAAGTGGTAACGGTTAATTTAGGTGTTTTTTGGGAGCAGGCAACCGGATGAGCTTGAAACAACTGAAGGACAGCGGAGTAATGGTCATGGAGGATGTGGGTGAAAATAATTTGGAACAGCAACCGCATCCTGCTCATTTTCTCGAGGCGTCAAGGGAACTAGCAAGACTAAGAGTGAAGGCAACCGCCAACTTAGAAAGAATGCTCCCTAAGAAGATCATTGACACTTACTTCGTTTCAATGGAGAACTTTCTGGAGCTACTTGATGATCTGTTGAAATCCAAAAAGTTAGCAGACACCGAAGTTTTATTAAAACTCAAGAAAGTGTTACCTCGTCATTTAGAAAGACTCTATCAATCGGTACCAACTTCAATAGTACATCATGATTATCATGCAAAGAACCTATTGATTCAAGACAATGGTATCATGCCAATCGATTGGTCCATTGCCTATCTAAGTCCTCATCTTGGAGATCTATATTGCTTGATTACGGAAGCATACGCTTGGAGTAATCTTTCAAGAGAAGAAATGATTTCAGCATACCTTGACGTAACTGATCTTCAAATTGATCATCTAAACTGGCAAGTGCAAATAGGCGGTTTATGTTGGCTGATTAAAACATTACATTGGCTTGTTTATGGTGGTACAGATATAATCCCTGGATCAGAAACTTGGATACCTGATCTGCTGAAGGATATAGAAAATCTATACCTGGAAATTGTATAACTTTTCTTGCATTCCGAGCTTGTGAATTGAAAGCATTTATAGACATATATCATATCCGTGAGACAGTACTTAGACCCCTTTTCGAGGGGTCATTTTCATTTTCAGGAGGGACTTAAGAATGAGGATTATCATGCCCCGCAAGGAATTCCGCAAAAAAACTTGCCCTTATTTATGACACGGTTCACCGTATTATACCCTAATTCGGGGATGGCAATCTATAACAGTTCACTTTTGACCACTATGAATACGATTGACATATATTTTTCTGGAAAGCTAAAATGATAGCGTTACCAGACGACGCAAAGGAGTGAATCGGACATGATCCGGAACGAAATTATGCTCATCACCTATGCCGACAGCATGGGCCGGAACTTGAAGGAGACGGGCGAGCTGCTTCGGGCGCATTTCAGGGGAGCCATCGGGGGCGTGCATCTGCTTCCGTTCTATCCGTCCTCGGCCGACCGCGGATTTGCCCCGATGACGTATCGGGAAGTGGACGCGCCGTTCGGCACCTGGGCCGATGTGGAAGAGCTGTCGCGGGATTTCTACCTGATGTTCGATTTCATGATTAACCATATTTCGCGGAGTTCGGCGTACTTCCAGGACTTCGTGCGCCATAAAGACAGTTCCCCCTACAAAGATCTGTTCATCCGCTACAAGGACTTCTGGCCGGGCGGGGAGCCGACGCAGGCGGATGTCGATCTCATCTATAAGCGGAAGCCCCGCGCGCCTTATATCGAGGTGACCTTCGCGGACGGAACGACGGAGAAGGTCTGGTGCACCTTCGACGAGGAGCAGATCGACCTCCGGCTGGATACAGAGACGGGGCAGCGGTTCGTCCGGGAGAATCTGGAGTTTCTGGCGGGGAAGGGGGCGTCCCTGATCCGGCTGGACGCTTTTGCCTATGCCACCAAGAGGATTGGGACCAACTGCTTCTTCGTGGAACCGGATATCTGGGAGATGCTGGACGGCGCCAAGGATATTCTGAAGCCTTACGGCGTCGATGTGCTGCCGGAAATACACGAGCATTATACGATTCAGACCCGGCTCGCGGAGAAGGAGCATTGGGTATACGATTTTGCCCTGCCGATGCTCGTTCTGCATGCGCTGTACAGCGGCCGCAGCAACCGGCTGATCCGCTGGCTGGAGATTTGCCCCCGCAAGCAGTTCACCACGCTCGACACGCATGACGGAATCGGGGTCGTGGATGTGCGCGACCTGCTGACGGACGAGGAGATTGAAGAGACGAAGAACCAGTTGTTCACGAAGGGTGCCAACGTCAAGAAGGTGTACAATACCGTGGCTTACAACAATCTGGATATTTACCAGCTGAACTGCACGTACTATTCCGCGCTGGGCGACGACGACGACGCTTACGTGCTGGCCCGGGCGATCCAGTTCTTCGCTCCCGGCATTCCGCAGGTCTATTATGTCGGTCTGCTGGCCGGACGCAATGACATCGAGCTGCTGGAGGAGACGAAGGTCGGACGGAACATCAACCGCCACTACTACAGCAAGGAAGAGGTTGCGGACAATCTCGAGCGTCCCGTGCTGAAACGCCTGTTTACGCTGATGCGGTTCCGCAACGCCTATCCGGCGTTCGGCGGTGAAATCGAGATCGCCGGCGGTCAGACGCCGGAAACGCTGGAGATCGTCCGCCGCCAGGGAGACGCCGCCGCCGTGCTGCGCGCCGATCTGGCCGCCCATACGTTCACCGTGACGTACCGGGATGAGGCGACCGGAGAGATGAAGGAGCTGGCGGGAGTATAGAACGGCAAAAACATACAACAAGCGGGCTGTCCTCCAAGGGCAGCCCGCTTGTTGCATCAGGGAGCCTACGAGGCGGAATCTCTCCCGGAGGAATTCCTATCTCCCGTCCTTTCTCCTCGTCGCCTCAATCACCTCACGTACCTCCCGGACCGTATCGGCCAGGTCGCGGCCGTCGCGGTTCCAGACTGCGGCGTCGGCCTCCCGCAGATAAGGCTCGGCGGTCTCCTCCTCCAGCGCTTTGCGGAGACGGCTTGCCGTCTCATCGGCAGAGCCGCCGCGCGCTTCCAGCCGCCGCCGCAGGCTGGCGGGATCGGCCCCGATATAGATCGCGACCGTCTGGAGCGGGAATAGCTTTTTGACGGCGCGGACACCGTTAAGCTCCAGAATGACCACTGCGTCCCGTTCGCCTGCTGCCCGTTCGCTCAGCTCCGCCCGCGGAGTGCCGTAATATTCGCCGTTATAGCGCGTGTACTCGACCAGACCGCCCTGCTCCGCCAGCTGCTGGAAAGCTCCGCGGTCCATGAAATGGTAATGCACCCCGTTCGCCTCGCCGGGGCGCGGCGGCCGGCTCGTCGCCGTGATGATGCGCTCCAAATCGCCGTCTTCCAGCAGCGCGCGCTGAATTTCAGTCTTGCCGGAAGCGGACGGTCCGTATAAAATAAACATCTGACCCATACACACACCTTCTTCATTCTGCGGATAATCCCGTGAATTTTACTTGCTGAAACGCGATATGCTATGATGAATGGATTGGAGATTTGCGGTTGCCGCCCCCCCGTTTACGGGGGGTTTTTATGAATGCAGACCGGCTGGCTGAGGGGAGAGAACCCATGACTGATCTTATTAACGCATGGATTGACGGGCTGCTGCAAGCGCTGGGGCTGACAGGGCCCGCCATCCTGTACATCACGGTGCCGCTGGCATTTCTCCAAAGCCTGGTTGGAATTATACCGCTGCTCGTTCTGATTATGCTGCATGTGTCCGTCTTCGACATTATCGGGGGAATGCTGATCAGTCTGGCCGCGGCGAGCGCCGGAGGGATTGCCGTCTATGCGCTGGGCCGACGCTATCTGTTCCACTGGTTCGACCGGAGATGGGGACGCAGGCTGAAGCGGTATGACAAGTGGCAGCGGTACCTGGAACGCTACGGCATCTGGACCGTGGTGCTGCTGCGGACCGTTCCAATTATTCCGAATAACATGATTAATCTGATGTGCGCCGTCTCGCCGATTCGGGCGCGTTCTTTTGTTTGGGGAACGATTCTTGGCAATTTATCCTTCATTTGGCTGTTCGGTATCCTCACTTCTTCGCTGATTCTTCCTCCCGGGCAGTGGGGCCTTTATTTGACGGGTTACGGGCTTTTTGCGGCCGCGCTGATCGGTATTTTCATCCACCGTCACTGGAGCCACATCCAGGAGGATAAGCGGAGCCGGATGGTCTGATCCGGAGCCTGCCCGAATACCCATACTTATAAGGCGGCTTGACCGCGGGCAGGCGGGAGGACGATAGCAATGGGCAGAGTGAAAAAATGGGGCGGACGCCGATTCCGGCTTCCGCCTCTTGAGGCGTGGCGCCTGCCGGTCCGGCGGCGCAGCCGGGGCGGCGGGTGGAAGCGCAGCGGCCCGCCGGCGAGGAGCGGGACCGTCCGCCTGCTCGCCGCCTGGCTCGGTTCGCCGCGGCGGCGAACGTTCCGGCCGGTCCGAAGCGCCGGTCCGCTGCGGACGGCTCCGGCCGGGCCGGTGCCATCCGTCGTCCCGCGGCGGCGCCTCGCGGCCCGGAGCGCCGCCCCGGTTCGGGCACAGCGCGCCGGAACGGGCGGCCCGGCGAAGCCGCGCCGGCGGCTGCTGCGCATCTTGGTTGTCGTATCGCTGGTGCTGCTCATCGGCGTTCTTCAGGGGCTGCGCTATGTGGAGCGGCATATGAAGCCGCCCATCCTGCATCTGGCCCAGATCCGGGTGAAGCAGATCGCGACGGAGTCCATCAACAAGGCGATAACGTCTCAAGTGGTAACGGGAGGAGATGCCGGCAAGCTGATCGACTGGAAGAGCGACCGGAACGGCAAGATCACCGGCTTCATGCTCAATTATGCCGAGCATATGCGGATTACCTCCGAAGCGGCCGAGGTTATCCAGTCCACCCTGCAAAGTCTGCACAACCGGACCGAGCATATTCCGCTCGGGCAGGCGCTCGGCAGTCCGCTGATCGCTTCGTTCGGGCCCGACATTCCCGTGAAGATCGAGCCGCAGGGAGCGGTCAAGGTAGAGCTGAACACCCGGCAGCAGAATGCGGGCATCAATATGATTCTGGTGGAGGTCTATATTCATATCATCACGGAGGTGGCGGTCGTCATTCCGTTCGATATGGAGCCCCAGACCGTGGACACAGAAATCCCGGTCTCTTACCTCATGGTTGTCGGAGATGTTCCGATGTATTATTACGACAACCAGGGGCGTCCCGTCGGGGAGAACAGCGCCCAGGCCCCGGGCATTGCCCTTCCTGCGCCTTCGGGCGGCAGTGCGGTTCCGGCGGGCGGCGGCGAGGGAAGCGCCGGCAGCGGACGAAGCGGCGAAGGCGGTGGACCGGCTGTAAGCAGTCCTCCGGCTCCGCAGGAACCGGAGGCTTCCGCAGCGGACAGCGGTACAGACACAGGAGCCGGCGGCGGGGAATAGAAGAAGGGGAAGAACCGCAACATACAGGCGGCAGCCCGGACGAACGATGCGTCCGGGCTGCCGCCTGTATTCGGTTCCTCAGCGTTCCGCCATCCGCTGCTGCTTCTTCGTTCTCAGCGCTCTGCGCTCCGTCGTCTCCCACTGGCGCAGCAGCGGGTACGGGTCGAAGGCCCATTCGGACAGGCCGCGGTCCCGGTAGATGCCGTAATGCAGATGCGGAGGGAATTTGCCCTGTGTGCCCGGCTGGCCGTAACCCGAGCTGCCGGCCCAGCCGAGCTGTCGGCCGGGTTCAACGAAGCTGCCGACCTCCAGACTCTTGTCGAAGCCGGAGAGATGGGCGTAATAATGGTACCGGTTCTCAATGTCGCGGATGCCGATCCGCCATCCGCCGAAGCGGTTCCAGCCCTTGGTCTCGACGATGCCGTAGCAGGTGCTGCGGACCGTGACGCCGTAAGGGGTGAACAGATCGGTTCCCTCGTGGATGCGGGCGCCTCCCCAGCTTCTGCCGGTTCCCCAGGTGCTCCGGTAGGAGTAGGTGCTTCCGAGCGGGAGCGGGAAGGCGCTGCCCGAGAGATTCAGGCGGCCATAATGAGCGTAGAGCGATGCGAACTGCGTGACCCGCTGCGTCGCCCGTCCGTTGCGGTAATATTCCCAGACGGCGATCGGGAAATCGCCGTTCGTCGCTCCGTAGCGGCGGATATGGCGGGACAGGCTGTAGAGCACATCGAGGTCGCTCGCAGGATCGGCCCGTCCGTCGCCGGAGCCGTCCAGGCCGAAGCCTCCGAAGAACGCGATGGAGGCGGGCGAGGTGTCGGCCTGATCGGGATTCAGCGGGCCGCACCAGAGCGGCGCCGGAACCGAGATCGCCGTCAGCCGTCCCGGGGAGACGGCAGTCCGCCCGTCGCTTCCGGTCCGCGTCAAGCTGCGTTCGTACTGGTCGAACGCCGCCAGACGGAACCACGGAATGCCGGTAGCGGCCTCCAGCTGGTCGAACAGGGCCTTGCGGGCCCGGAACGGGTCCTCCTTGGCGCTGCCGCGAAGATCGGCCGCCGCCCGGGAGCTGCTTGCCGGACCGGCAGCGGCTGCGGGGGAGGGACAGGCTTCCGTCCACAGAAGCGCCGCCGCGGACAGAGCGATCAGACTGCGCCGCAGCGTGCGGAAGCTTACGGGTAACAACATGGCAGGGTCCTCCTTCTGTCTGGCATCCATTCAGGCGGCCGCCGCGCCCGGCGGCCCGCGTATAGGCATAGGTTGGTTCCGGCGCGCGCTTTTTATCCGTGGACCAAAAAGGAGGCATTTCCCTACAGCCCATGATATAATTGAGGCGATCATGGACCCTTAAGCGACCCGCTTGGATAGGGAAGGCGAATATCAGAGGAATCGGAGGTAAAGACTTTGACCACAAAAGGAACGAAACAGCCGAAGCCGGACTGGATTCGGATCAAGCTGACGACCGGCGACAATTATCAGGAAATCAAGGATATGATGCGGTCCAAGACTTTACATACCGTCTGCGAAGAAGCGCGCTGTCCGAATATTTATGAATGCTGGGCCAACCGGACGGCAACCTTTATGATACTGGGCGATATTTGTACCCGGGCCTGCCGGTTCTGCGCCGTTAATACCGGCCTGCCGACAGAGCTGGATCTGCAGGAGCCCGAGCGCGTGGCCGAAGCCGCCGAGAAGATGGGGCTGCGTCATTGCGTGGTTACAAGCGTGGCCCGGGACGATCTCAAGGACGGCGGCGCTTCCATATTTGCCGCTACGGTTCACGCCATCCGCTCGCGCCTGCCGCTGTGCAGCGTCGAGGTTCTGATTCCCGACTTCCTGGGAGACCGGGACAGTCTGCAGATCGTGATGGAGTCGAAGCCGGACATTCTGAACCACAACATCGAGACGGTGGAACGGCTGTCCGACCGGGTTCGGGCCAAGGCCAAATACCGGCGTTCCCTGGAGCTGCTGCAGCGGGCCAAGGAGATGAAGCCCGAGATCCCAACCAAATCCAGCATTATGCTGGGCGTCGGCGAAGAGTGGGATGAGATTCTTCAGGCGATGGACGATCTGCGGGCGGTGGACTGCGACATCCTGACGCTCGGCCAGTATCTCCAGCCTTCCCCCAAGCATCTGAATGTGGAGAAATACATCTCGCCGGAGGAATTCGCCCGGCTCAAGGAAGAAGGATTGAAGCGCGGCTTCAGCCATGTGGAAGCCGGCCCGCTTGTGCGCAGCTCGTATCATGCGCATGAGCAGGTGAAATCGGCCACCAAGACGCGCGAGGAGCGCGCCGTTCGGGGCTGATGACCCATTTTAGACAGTGGAAAGGCAGGCGAGGCTTGCTTGATCGTTATCGGCGGCAAGGGCTACGAGCTCGTAGCGGATCATAAAGACGGCTGGAATCCGGAGGCGTTTCGCGGGAGATACAGCGAAATTCTGGATCGCTATGATTATATCGTCGGAGACTGGGGTTACAGCCAGCTTCGGCTGAAGGGGTTCTACCGGGACAACCATCCCAAGGCGAACCGGGATACCTCGATTTCGGGATTAATGGACTATATCAATGAATACTGCAATTTCGGCTGTGCCTACTTCGTGCTGCAGAAGCTGAAGGAAGCGCCGGTCGGCCCGGATATTCTCATCAAGGAGCCGGCGGGAGCCGAGCCGGGGATCGGGGCGGCAGCTGCGCCGGAAGCGGCGATCCGCGCCGAGATTCCGCGCGATCTGCTCTCGCGCCAGGCGGCGGCCCAGATTTCCGCTTCCCGGGAGACGCCGGTGCGCGAACTGCGCGAGCATATTACGAAGGAACGGCCGCACAAGGACCGTTCCCGGGAGCAGCGCGGGTCCCAGGGCGGCGCCGGCCGCAGCGGGAACAAGTCCGCGCCGCCGGCGCGCGGTTCCCAGGGAGGAATGAGACCGCCGCGCGGTCAGGGTCAGCCGGGAGGCGGACCGGGGCAGCAGAACCCCCGTCAGGGGCAGGAGCCGCTGACCACCGGCGGACAAGCCGGTCCGGGTCCGGAGGGTTCGGCTGCGGGCAACCGCAAGCCGTTCCAGCGCCGCTCCGGCGGCCAGGACCCGCAGCGCGAGCCGAAGAAGCGCCCGCCGCACCCCGGCGCGGGCAGCCGTGAAGGCTCCCGCGAAGCTTCCGGCGCTGTCGGAGCACCGGGAGCGGGCGAACGGCCCGGCGGACGCGAGCGCGGCGAGCGCAGCAAGCCCGCAGGCGGAGGCGACGCCGCTTCGCAGAACCGGCCGAGAACGCCGGAGACACCGGGAAGCCCGGAATAACAAGCAACCCCCTGCACGCGTGGTCAAGACCCCATTTAGTGGACATTGAAAAAAACACCTAGGTTGCAAGCTGGCGTCGGTACTCTACTGGCGTCAGTTTGTTTAATTTACGCTGTGGTCGTCTTCGGTTGTAAAACCGTATGTATTTCTCGATTCTTCTTTGTGCCTCAGCCATTTTTCGGATATCATAAGGATAGAGTCCTTCCGTTTTGAG